>JBGVAV010000121.1:0-3023 GCA_045224915.1 Treponema sp. | reverse complement strand
TGGTGAAATATGGGATTATTCCCGAGACGAGAATAATCAGATTGTAAAAGTGAATGACCACTACATGGATGCGATGCGTTATGCCATTTTTAGCGCGGCAAGTTCCGGTGTGGTAATGGCGTGAGGACATTCCGATAATTTATATGGGAATTTTTAGTAAGAAGACCCCGAAAGAAAAAAAGTTACGCAGTTTTTCTGAAATAAACAATGAGACTGTTGCAGATGATTTTTCTGTTCATGAAAAGAAAACCTGCACAGATCCTTATCTTCAGCACGCGTGGGTATCGGTATGTATTGATATTCTTACAAGAAATGTGGCGCGTGCTGAATACGAAATTAAGAAGAACGGAAAAACAGAAAGTAACTCCAGGCTTTCAAAACTTTTTATGTATCCTAATAAAAGTATGTGCCGGTTTGATCTTTGGAAACAGACCTGTGCCTGGTGGAGTTTAGATGGCGAAGCTTTCTGGTGGTTCGGAGAAAATTACTGCTGCGGTATTCCTGACGAGATTTACATTCTTAATCCAAGGAATATGCAGCATGTTGTTGAAAACGGAAAAATTACCAAGTGGGTTTATACAGACGGAGCTACAGGCAAACCATGCATTATTCTTCCCGATGAAATAATCCACTTTAAGGACTGGAATCCATGGAATGAGTACCGCGGAGTAAGTCCACTGGTAAGTTTGGGTCTTGAGGTCGAACAAGATTTGCTTGCTGCAAAACAGAATTCAGGACTTTTAAAAGAAGGTGGGGTTCCTAAGGGACTTTTAAAAACAGACCAGATTCTTACGGAGACAGAAGCTGAAATACTTGCTCGTACCTGGGACTCAAAATATGGCCACGGCATGAAAAATCGCGTGGCTGTTTTGGGTAAAGGTACTGAATATCAACCTCTCACATTTAGCCCTGATGTTCTTAAGCTTTACGATATGAAACAGTGGAATCTTTATACGCTTCTTGCGAAGTTCGGCATCCCACCGAGAGTTGCAAATATACAAGATTCCAAAAGTTCACTGAGCGGCACTGACACAGACAGCCAGCATCGTGCGTTCTGGAACTTCACCCTTATTCCTCTTCTGCGAAATTATGAGCAGATTCTGGAGGTACAGTTTTTTCGCCGGTTTAATCTTCCTGAAACCGGTGAATTTAATTTGGCCAATATACCTGAGTTACAGGAATCTGAGGATGCCCAGAGTAACCGGGATATTGCAGAAATCAATGCCGGTCTTAAAACGATAAATGATGTTTTAAGGGAGAGAGGTTTGAAAGACAAGCCTTGGGGCAACAGCTGGTGGAAGCCCAATAATGTTACGGAAATTGATTCTGACCAATCTAAAAGTAAATGGAGTCAAAATTCAAAATGAAAAAGTTTTTTCTTGCTACATCCAGTAACTTTGTAAAGGGCCTGGTTTATGAATGTGCAAAGCTGTACTTCCCTCACATCGAAGTGGTAGATGTGATGAATGATGAACACCTGATGTTTCACTTGGGTTACCCGGAAGACAATCTTCTTTTGATTGATAAGTTCTTTCTGGGTTTTTATCTGCATGACACAGTTGAAGGGATTAAAGGCTTGAACCAGAAACTGCGTTTTGTATTTTTTGAAACAGGTAACTGTAATGAGTACTTTGGGCTTAGAGTTTATAATCTTGGGGCTTCCGGTTATATTCCTGACATGAAGGATACGGAAACTTTGAAACAACACTTAAACAAAGTGATGAATGGTTTACCGACTTTTCCTGAAATTGTGAAGGATGATATTGAACGGGGAATGCACCTGGATGCTCGTTATTGCGGAGAACCTACAAAAAGTGAGTTTAAGGTTGCTGTCCTTCTTGCTCAGAATAAATCTGTAAAAGAAATTGCAAATGAAACTCATGTGGAAACCCATACAGTAAGCAATCATATTTACTGGCTCAAACGTAAAATCGGTGCAAGAACTTTAAATGATTACAAAGAGGTTTATGACCAGATGGTAAACAGAAATGTGGGAGGATGGAATGGTTGTAAAAGTTGATGGTATTGAAAACAAGGAATTTGGAAAGGACAAAAATCTTTTCTTGAAATTCCTTAAGGAAAACACAAGCTCCGGAAAAGTAGCTGCACAGGTCGAAGTTTACAAAGCGGTAGATGTTCAAAAGGATTCATTCCACTGGGTAATGAGTACCTTTGATACGGACCGCGACTTTGAGAAGGTAGATCCGTGCGGCTGGGATTTGAAGAACTATCTTGCAAATCCTGTAGTGCTCTGGAGTCACGATTACACAATTCCACCGATTGGAATTGCTCAGAATGTAAAAGCCGAACAGCAGCTTGAAGGCGACATCCTCTTTAATTCAAAAGAGTTTGATGAGTTTGGCTGGAGCATTGGAGAACGTGTTAAGGCCGGAGTGCTTCGCTGCGGCTCTGTAGGCTTCCGTATTGAAGAGCTTGAGTTTTTAGAAGCAAAAGACCGCGAATGTGATTTGATTTACAGAAAACAGGAGCTCTTAGAGTTTTCTATCTGCTGTGTACCGGCAAATCCATTTGCAATTCATGTACCATCAAAAAAGCTGGAAATTGAACAGATTATTCAGGAAGATAACTGTTCTTTTTATAACAAATTAAGCAAGGGCCTTGCACGGGCTTAGGAGTGCAAAATAAACAGAGCTGCCTGCAATTGAGACCTGAAGACAGCCCTGCTATTCAAGATACACTTGGAGGTATAACTTGAACGAAGTAATTGTATCTTTGCAGCAGAAACTTAGCAATATGAAAAGCTTGGTTCCAACTGAAGCTGCAACACCGGAACAGATTTCAAAATACTTTAATGAGACAGAAGAACTCATTGACGGAATTTTGAAAATGGCAGACAGTCAGCAGACTGCCTCTACTTCAGAGCTTGAAGGAATCAGAGAATCAGTTAAGGAGCTTCGTAACCTTCTTAAAAAGACTGATTCAGAAATGAAGCCTTTGACTTATCGTGATGTCTGCTACAATGTTGGTAAGGGCCTTGTTGCAGCCTGGAACAAGGATGCCGA
>JBGVAV010000120.1:0-14521 GCA_045224915.1 Treponema sp. | reverse complement strand
CTAGTGTTTCTATTCTTACAGTACACACTTATTTAATCTTATCTTTTACACGATCTCTACCGCGAGAAGCATCAACCGACGAAGAATTTAATCTTAAAGCTTCATCATAAGCCTCAAGAGCTTCAAGATAATTTCCTGCCATTTCTCTTGCGTAACCAAGACGAATCCACCAGGTATCAATCAAAGGTTCTTTCTTTACAGCAGATGAAAGTGAAATATCTGCATGCTGATATCTTCCCTGACGGATATAAATTTCACCCATAAAATAATATGCGGTCCCTAGTCGTGAACTGCTTTCGTTTGCACCGGCAACATATTTCTGGAACTGTTCCATAGCTCCATTATTTTTTCCAAGGTAGTAGCGTGCTTCTCCAAGAATCTCAATAAGACGAAGGTCGTATGCACTTACCAAAAGGCCTTCTGTAGCGCGCTGTTCTGCTTCGGCATACTGTTTATTTTTTACAAGAGACCAGCACATTACTACATAAGAGTCAATTCTGTTTGGATTTTCTTTAAGCTCTTCTTCACATACCTGAACCGATTCCTTGTATTTTCCGTTGTGATAAAGAACAAGAGCATCCTTTTGCTGTGCTTGAGCAAAAATTGTGTTAGTCTGAATTAACAATAATACTAAAATTGAAAGTGCTGTCTTTTTCATTTTATTTTTTCACCATTGTACATTTACCAGAAAAATCGCTTCCTGGTTCAAGTACGACTTTTTGTGTAATGATATCGCCATCAAGAGAACCAGATGCTGTAACAAAAATGAGTTTTTCTCCGTGAACATTTCCTTTTACTTTTCCACGAATAAGAACTCTATCTGCTTTTATATCTGCTTCTACAACTGCATTTGTATCTATAACAAGATCACTCTGAGTTTCAATTTTTCCTGTGATTTTTCCACGAATTAAGAAAGGCTTCTGCATTTTTATGCTGCCATTAAAACTGATGTCGTCTTCTACGATTGTATCAAAGGCATCATCTTCCATGTCGAAAAAATCTGAATCTTTTACGTCGAACATTCTTATATTTTATCGGTTATAAGAGGAATAGTCAATTTCAAAAACCTTGAGCTCACCTTCGAAAGGCAATGTGAGTTTTGCAGAAAAAAGCTGAAGATTTTTAATACCGGCCGCTTTTCGTAACACTTTATTCAATTTGAAGTTTCCGTGCTGGTCGTCGCCGGCTATGGGGCAGCCTTGTTTTGCAAGATGAATACGAATCTGATGCATTCGGCCTGTTTCAAGCAGCAAACGAATCTGGCACATTGGAATAGATTCTTCACCTTCTCTTTCAATCTGCCATTCTTTTTCTACCTGATAATGAGTTACAGCTCGTTTTACCTGACCATGCTGAACAATATCTTCGGTAATTTCACCTTTTTTTTGTTTAAGGCTTCCGGCACAAATTGCAATATATTCTTTTTTTACTTCCTTGCTTCCAATTAATTTTGTCCATTTATTTGCAGCCTGCGGAGTTTTTGCAACAATCATCAGGCCGGAGGTGTCTTTATCAAGTCTGTGCACGAGATATACTTTTTGTCCAACCTGCTTTGCAAGCTCTTCATCAAGCGGATGAGCAATTTTTTCGCCACCCTGAACAGGCATTCCTGCTTTTTTATTTATGATGAAAATTTCTTGATTTTGATATATAATTGGAATAGGATTCATTTTTAACAATATAATCGAGGTTTTACAAAATGACAAGTTGCATTTCAAAAATAAGAAAAATCCTTACAGCGTTTTTAGTTGTATTTACTATATTTTCAAGCGTCAATCTTTTTGCAGAAACTGTTTCAGATTCAGTATATAACTACTCTCTTGATATACCGGAAGGCTTTACATTAAATGAAGTTTCTGAAGATCAGATGTCGTATCATTTTGTACATCCAAATTATCCTGTTCAGTTTATAATTAAAATTTATGATAACCCGGGCTTAGAATCTTCGGCTATGGTTTTGGAAGGAGCCTTGAAAAAGCTTGGAGCTGCCATGGAGATTGATACTTTTGCATGGAACAATTCTCCTGAATGCGCAATTTCTGATTTTTCAATGACACTTGATGCAAAATATTCAGGCTGGGCTGTTTGTGCTCCGCTTCAAAAGGCTCATTCTTATGTTACACTTCTTGCTTATTCCCCTGCAGATGTACGTCAAAGCTGTAATCAATTTATTATGTCCATTTTGAACTCTCTTTGTACTGATGAAAATTATTACTGCTTTCCTGGAATCATAGTATCTTATGCATATCCTTATGAGGGCAAAAAGAATATAAAGCTTAATATTGACGGTAAGGTTGTTCCAACTTATATAGACAATTCTGATATTGATGCGGCTCAGTTCGTCCTTGAAATGGAATATGCTGTTCTTTTGCTTTATTCTAAGCATAATCTTTGGAAGGAAGCCTGGCAGCGCTATTACAGAATGATTTACCGCGACAGTTATGGCCGACTTGCACAAGTTTCATACGATGTTATTTCACAGCTTTATCCAATCTGTGAACGCAAAAATCCTGTAAATCCTAATCTTGAATATGCGCAGACTATACTTTCTTGGGTTCAAGGCTTTCAATATAAACGAGACAATGACAAAGCCTCTAACACTGATTTTACAAATCTTCCTGCAGTTTTATGCGGTAAAGGAAACGACTGCGATTCACGAAGCATGCTTGTAAGCGTTTTATTAAGAGCGGCTAACCTTGAATCTTTCATGCTCATTTCACGAGAATATTCACATGCAATGGTAACGTTTGAAAATCCTGCTCCTGGACAAAAATATGAAGTTGAAGGAACAGGACGTGAATTCTTAATGGGAGAAACTACTGCAAAAGTAACCTGGGGAACAATTGCCCAGGAGCATGCAGATAGAAAAAAGTGGATTCCTGTAATTTTGCCTTAAGCTAAAAACTACGAAAGTAATGCAAAAACTTCCTGAGCGTCTTTTGCATTTACGATGCTTTCGTGGAGGCCTTCCTGCTTGAGTTTTCCGCAGAAATGAGAAATTGTCTTAAGATAAAGTGAATGCTGGTTGTAAGCGGCTGCAATCATAAAAAGCAAATCAACCGGAGTATCATCAATTGTCTGATAGTCAGAAATTGTCTTACGGCAAACACCTACTGCCATAACTAAATCTGTTACAGAAGAAAGACGAACATGAGGAATTGCAATGCCCTTACCTATTGCTGTAGACATTAATTCTTCGCGCTTGAGGATTTCTGAAGTAAGTTCTGATGCATTTTTAATCTGAGGAGCTGTTGCAAGTACTTGGGAAAGTTGAACAATTGCGTCGTGCTTTGTGCTGTGATTTATAAAAACAATTCTATCCGGTGAAAGGATATTTTTAATCTGGATTTCTGAATCATTCTGGCTGAATGAACTTGATGAAAGCTTAGCATTTACCCAGTTTTCTACTTCTGATTTCTTAAAACGCCATACAGTTCCAATTTTTCCTGCAGGGATTTCGCCTTTTTGTGCCCAATCATAAACGGTTCTGTCAGATACACGAAGGTATTTTGCTACTTCTTCAATTGTAAGAATGTCATCAGTCATTTTTAAGCCCCTTTGCTACTTTTTTATAATATTTGTATGAAAACTATGTAATATTTTGCATATTATACGTTATTTTGTCAATATATATATTTTAACAAATGGAAAAGAATTAAAATGCCTGCATATAAAAAAAATGGCTTCCAGCCGAATTCCATCTCGAAAAACCAGGGGTTCACCCCTTATGCGCTGAAGTGCCTTGTAATTATATACATGGCCGCCTTGCGGCCGCACTTCAGAGCATTTTTTCGAGCTGTAATTCGGCTTCGCGCCATTTTTTATACACATATATTTAGAATTATTTTCCATTTGTTGAAATTTTACGTTTTATACAATATTATGTATTTAATATGAAAACCAAAAAACATATACATGTATTTATCCTGCTTGCGATATTTTTTATTGTTATATATATAATTTTGGCGGCAAAACCGCTGGGGAAGGAGTATCATTTTGCTCCGCAATGGCGAAAAAGTATTTCTACTCCTACTGTGCAGAATGTTCCTTTAGAAGCTCAGCAGATTTATTTTAAGCTTGGACAATCAATCGGGTATTTTACAGAAGATGGACAGATAACTACCTTCAAAACCTTCCCTTCTAAGGCTTCTATTTCTTCTGAATACTACGCAATTTACAATACTGATGACATCAATATTCAGTTTTTCAATAAAGCTAATGCAGAACAGGGCATTTTTGAAGCTCCAGGCTTTCCTTTCTTTGAAGAAGACAGAATTTATATCTTTTTACCGGGTGGCGGATCCTTTGCAAAATGCAATGAGCAGGGAAAAATCATCTGGACAAATGAAAATACAATTCCTATTACAGCCTTCAGTTCAAAATCACAGTATACAGCCTCTGGATATGCAGACGGCACTATAAAGATATTCGATAATGAAACAGGTCTTGAATCTATTGCATTTAATCCTGGCGGAAGCGATTACAAGGTAATTCTTGGCCTTGATGTTTCTGCGGATGGAACTTATATTGCTTCGGTTTCCGGACACGACAAACAGCGCTTTGTACTTACAAAAAATGAAGGTTCACAACCAAAAATCATTTATCACAGCTTTCTTGATTCTGACATGAAAAGACGTACTGTTGTAAGATTCTGCGATAACGACAAAAGAATCCTTTACAATTACGAAAACAATCTTGGCATTTATAATATTGAAACTCAAAAAAATACAAGTATAAAAATCGATAAATCTGTTATTGCAATTGAAGAAACTGATTCTCTGATATTTGTACTTGGCAAAAAAGACAACGAATATACAGTTTATATCATTGAAAAGACAGATACACTTCAAGGCTCGTTCTCATTTACCGCAGATACAGCCTTTATAAAAACCTGCAACAATAATTTGTATATAGGTCAGGATACTTCTATATCAAAGGTTAAGATTTCTAAGGAGTAGAGTTATGAAAAAGAGTATTAGTTTATTTATTATTGCCCTCTCCTTAATGGTTGCATTTAGTAACACGCTTTTTGGTGTAGAATGGCCGCAGGAAGATTTTAACAATGACGCATTTAATTCATATTTTGGACAGAATGTTTCAGGCAGAATAAGCACTTCTCTTGTTTTTTCTGATCCGGCAGAAGTAAAGGCAATCAATGATGGAAAAATCCTTATTGTAATGTCTGATGTTTCTGATGATTCTGAATTTTTCCCTTCAACACTCGGTAATTCTGTAATTGTTTGTCATGATGATGATTTAATTTCGGTATATGCAAATCTTGACGGCGAATCTGTACAGGAAAATGTTGATTCAAAATCATCATTAAAAGAAGGCGACATAATCGCACAGACAGGTAATTCGGGCTGGCAGGAAACACGAAGCAACCTTGAGTTCCAGATTATCGATTTGCAAAAATCAGCCGCTATAAATCCTAAAATCCTTTTGCCTCGTGCAGAAAATGAAATTGAATTCACAATGACTGGTATTATGCTTCAGAACAAAGATGGAAAGCTTTTTGATATCCGGGAAAACAAAGTTTATCCATCTGGTTTATATAAAGTTTTTCAGACACGAAATAAAATTGCTGCCCCTTACAAAACAACTGTTACAATTAATGGTGTTGTGGTAGATGAAATTGCTTTTGATACTGTTGGCCAGGAAAACGGAAAATTGTATCTTATCGGAAAAAAGAAATATGAGTCCAAAGATCTTTATCCTGATGAAAACCTGCTTCTTTTGGGCGAAATGATGCTTACTCCGGGGCGTTCAACTCTGGGGCTTACAGTTCAAAACTATCTTGGAAAAATCAAACAGCAAAGTTATGTAATTTCCATATATTAATAGTATAAACTCTATTTATTTGAGAATTTCGCAATTTGGTGATAAAATAGTAATATGAAACCAGATATGATTCTTTCTGCCAGCGGATGGCGCAAGGTTTTTGCAATTTCGGGAGATGAGCAAGATCACACAACCGAAATAAATGAACAGGATAAGGCAATCTGCGTTGCGGCTGCCTCAGTTTTTTATGATTACATTTCTGAATTAACAAATCAGGAAGTGCCGGTAATTGCAGTTGGTATTGATGCAAGACCAACAGGTCCTGCCATGGCTGATGCAATGCTTCATACGCTTGTTGCAAAAGGTGCGGTAGTTCAGTATTCAGGCATAACTTCTGCTCCAGAAATCATGGCTTATTCAAAAAAGCTTGATGGTTTTATTTATATTTCTGCAAGTCATAATCCAATCGGTCATAATGGAATTAAATTCGGTACAAATAACGGCGGAGTTCTTGAAGCAAAGGAAAATGCCAAGGTCACTTCTGCCTTTTTAGCGCTCTGCGAAGATGATGCAAAATTATCCGCTCTTGTAAAGCAGGCTTATGAATGTAGTTCTTCTGCGCTTAAAGAAATCTACAAAACAGAACAAAGCTCAAAGTTCAATGCGCTCAAAGCATATGAAGATTTTATTCTTGAAACAATTACAGATTCTGCAAATAAAGAGCATCAGAAGGATTTCTTTGAAATGCTTGATTCTCAGATTCGTGCAAAAGGCTTTGGCCTTGTGTGTGACTTTAACGGAAGCTCACGTGCCCGCTGTATAGACAAGGAATTCTTTACAAACCACGGAATTGATTTTTATTCTTTAAATGAGGATGAAATTGCCCACGAAATTATTCCAGAAGCAGAAAATCTTGTTTATGTAGCTCAAGGCATGGAAGATTTACATCGTCACAACAAAAATTGCAATGCAATGCTTGGTTATATGCCAGACTGCGACGGCGACAGAGGAAACATTGTTTACTGGGATGATAAACAGCAAAAATCAGTAATTCTTAAAGCACAGGAAGTATTCAGTCTTTCTGTACTTGCAGAGCTTACATACAGCATCTGGAAAAATAGTGGAGATCCTGCATTTAAGCCGGCTGTTTGTGTAAACTGCCCTACTTCTATGAGAATAGATGAGATTTGCAAAGTTCTTGGTGCTCAAATATTCCGTGCCGAAGTTGGTGAAGCTAATGTTGTAAATCTTGCACGCGAAAAACGTAATGAAGGCTGGAATGTCCGTATTCTTGGAGAAGGTTCTAATGGTGGTACTATTACACATCCTGCAAGCGTACGCGACCCGTTGAATACAGTTTTTGCAATTATCAAATTACTGATGATGCGTGAAGATGGTCTTTATGAAATCTGGTGTAAAAAAGCTGGAATTGAATATAATCCTGATTTTACTTTGACTGATGTTTTGGATAGCCTGCCGGTTTATACAACAACAGGTGTAAGTGAACCTCGGGCTATCTTAAAAGTAAAGAATACTGATCATGCGGCCCTCAAAGCCTCTTTCCAGAAGGTTTTTGAAGCAGACTGGGAAACAAAGAAAGCTGACCTTAAAAAACAATATGGCATCTGTAGTTATGAAGCTGTTATTACAAACGGCACAAAAGAAACACGTGATGTTAAAGATTATTCCCTTTCTGGTAAAGGCGGACTTAAGATTATCTTTAAGGATGAGACTGACACACCTGTTGCATTTATCTGGATGCGAGGCAGCGGTACAGAACCTGTTTTCCGTATCATGTGCGATGTACGCGGGGATAATGTGGAAGAGGAAAAAGAGCTGCTGGCTTGGGAAACCCAAATGCTTGAGAAGAGTGATAAATAAATATAATATATACACACAAGGAGTAAACAAATGGAAAAAACAGAAATCTTGGAAAAAGCAAAAGCATATATTGCTGCTGAACAGGATGAAAGATTTAGAAAAGAAATCGAAGACCTTATTGCAAAGGAAGATTATAAAGAGCTCGAAGACCGATTCTATCAGACACTTGAGTTTGGTACAGGTGGACTTCGTGGAATTATGGGTGGCGGTACAAACCGCATGAACACTCTCGAAATCAACATGGCTACACAGGGCCTTGCAAACTATGTAATCAAAGCATTCCCTGAAAAAGCAAAAGCCGGAACTTTAAGTGCAGTAATCGCTTATGACAGCCGTTTGAACTCAGATGTATTTGCAGAAGCAACAGCACTCATCTTTGCTGCAAACGGAATCAAGGCTTATCTTTTCTCAAGCCTTCGCCCAACACCAGAGCTTTCATTTGCAATCCGCACACTTAAGGCTGATACTGGAGTTGTTGTTACAGCTTCACACAACCCACGCATGTACAACGGATACAAAGCTTACTGGAACGACGGTGCCCAGGTAATTGAGCCACATGATGTTGGAATTATTGAAGAAGTAAACAAAGTAAAAGATGTAAAAACAATGACACGTGTAGAAGCAATTTCTTCTGGCAAGCTTGTTATCATCGATAAAGAAATAGACGAAAAATTCTGGGATATGTGTAAGGCACAGCTCTTCCGCCCTGCTCTTATTAAAGAAAAGGCAAAGGATGTTCGCATTGTTTATACACCACTTCACGGAACAGGTGCAATGCACGTAGAAAAAGTTCTTGGTGACCTTGGACTTAATATTCTTACAGTTCCAGAACAGCGCGAACCAGATGGAAACTTCCCTACTGTAGAAAAACCAAACCCAGAAGAAAAGCCAGCTCTTAAGATGGCTGTAGACCTTGCAACAAAAGAAAAGGCTGATGGTCTTATGGCTACAGACCCAGACTCAGACCGCTTTGGTACAGCATTCCCAGACAAGGACGGAAACTTTGTACTCCTTAGCGGAAACCAGATGGGTGCCCTTCTTATGGAATATGTATTCCTTAGCCGCAAGGAGCTTGGAAAAATGCCTGCAAACCCTGCATGTATACGCTCTATTGTAACTTCACCATTTGGCGACTACATCTGTAAGAAATATGGCGTAAAGATGTTTGATTGTCTTACAGGCTTTAAGTGGATTGCAAACGTAGAAGCAAACTTTGAAAAAGCTGGAACATACAACTATGTATTTGGTCTTGAAGAAAGCTACGGCTACAAAGTAGAAAAAGAAGTAATGGATAAGGACGGAGTTTCTGCAGCAGCAATGTGTGCCGAAATGATTCTTTACTGGAGAAGCCAGGGTAAGAGCCTTCTTGAACATCTTGATGATATGTACAAGGAATACGGCTACTTTGAAGACCGCGCAATCTCTCAGAACTTCCCAGGCCAAAGCGGTGTTCAGACAATGAAGAACATGATGTCTGGTCTTCGCTCAAACCCACCTGCAACTCTTGGCGGTGAAAAAGTAATCAAAGTTCGAGACCTTATGAACGACCCTGATTTACCAAAGAGCAACGTACTCCAGTTCTACCTCGAAAGCGGAACAATCGTAAGTGCCCGCCCTTCTGGAACAGAACCAAAAATCAAGTTCTATATCAACTCTATGATTCCAGCAGGAGACGGTAGCGACGCATGGTATGCCGAATCTAAAAAGAAAGCCGCCACACTCTGTGACGGCATTGCAGCTGATATTCAGAAAACTATTGATGCAGCAAAGTAATTAATTTCTAGGAGCCTTTGCAGGATCGATTGGCTGGCCATTTTGGAAGACCATGAAGTTGATGCAGGACTTCTTAGAAATTGGGTCTGTACCGGCAGTTCCTAACTGCTGGTTGAAGACTACATAATCACCTTTTTTAACGTTCACAGAACCAAGGCCGGTGTAAGTATAAATTACACCGGTTTTTGATTGTACAAATAATACCTGACCAAATCCACGATAAACTCCAACATACATTACAGTTCCTTCACGGATACATACAACAGGCTCATTTACCTGAGCGCTAAGCTGTACGCCGCCAACCTTTCCTTTTACCTGAGTAACTGTAGGATTTTTTACAGGCCAGATTGTGTTTTTATCTGCTGTGACAGTTGTACCGTAAGTGCGTGTGTCTGGTGCTGTAGTATTAGTAGTAGTTGTGGTTGTTGTATTTGTAGTAGTAGTTGTTGTAGTCGTTTTTGTAGTTGTTGAGGAACTTGTACTTCCTGCAGCAATTTTGAGCTTCTGGCCAACTTTGATTACAGATGAATTATCTAATCCATTCATAGCCATAAACTCTGCAAGTGTCATACCGTTTTTCTTGGCAATGCTGTACATTGTATCGCCTTTTACAACTGTATATTCTTTTGTTTTTGTAGTAGCAGAAAGAGTTGCATTAGAAGTTGTTGTAGTAGCTTTGTTATCTGTAGCAAGAGCGGCTGCGGCACTGATATCGGCAGAAGGTATCTTTAGTTTTTGGCCTACTTTAATTACATCATTTTCTGAAAGATTATTGGCTGCACGTAATTCTGCAACTGTAATCTGGTATTTTCGGCTGATTGAATATAAGGTATCGCCTTTTTCAACTTTATATGTTGTATCGGCTGCAAGAAAACTAGCAGTAGCTACAAAGAAAAGGCAAATAAAAATGATTTTTTTGAAAAAAGATAACTTCATAAATTAATTATCGGCATGGCGATTGCATTAATTTACAAGTTCATGAAATAATTTGTTTACATTTATTCCACTGATTGTTTCGTTTTCTTTGTAGAGAGAAAGCATACCGTCTTTTCCACCCTGAAGGTGATTTGAGGTAATACCATGCTTTATAGAAATATCGGCTTCCATGAGCGCCGAAAGATGATCTGCTATGCGGACAAGCTTTCCATCCACAGGATAAAAATCATCTTTATTGTACTGGCTGTTTAAATCATCCCAGGAAACCTTTTTGATTTTTCCGTCCTTTGTTTTTACCCTATCGGCAAACTCATCAGAAGTAAAATAAATAACTTCATCAACGTAAGCTTTATCCATAAGAGGAACAAGCTCTTTGTTTACAATTTCATCTTCAATCTTTTTTACGATATTTGGAAGTGCATCAGTTGCCTGCTTTACAGGAGAAATAATATCGCGTGTAACAGATTCCGGAAGATCATGAAAAAGTGCGCTGAAGTAATTATTTACAAGGCGTTTTTCGCACATATCAGGATTTGTTTCACGACCTAAAAGCAGTGTCATTATTGCAACAAAGAAGCAGTGCCCTAAAACAGAGGTTGCAGGAACGCGAGGTGTTTGATTCCATCTTGTCTGGAATCTAAGCTGTTCTATTTTAAGAAGAAAATCAAATTCTTTCTGGCGAGTCATGAGTTTCTGAAGGCCTTCTAAGTCCAAATATGGCTGCAAGTCTGCTTTGAGTTCTGTTTCGATTTTAGAAAGTCGTTCTTTTTCATTTACAACACTAAGCATTTCAAGCTCACGCATTGTAGAATATTTATGAGCCGCATTATAAACCCGCAGAGAAGTTTTTAAGTCATGAGGAAGTGCAAAAGAACCAGCCTTCTGACCAATATAAATTGTAAAGGCAGAAAAAAGTTTGTCATCACTTATAAGCTGGCGATACTGATTCAAAACCCATTCATTGAGCTTCATGTATTCCTTTGAGAACTCACGTTTAAGAATCTGCTGTACAGGAGCTTTAATATCGCAAAGGGCAATCTTTTTAAGCAAATCAAACAGAGAAGCATAAGCCATCCACTTCCAGTTGATTTTGTTGCCCTTCTTTTCTTCATACTTTCCGATTATATAGGCAATGACCATTTTTTCGCCGGCCTTATCCATTTCGACCAGATCAAAAGGACGAATAAGGTCATTCCAGCGTTGAATAGAAAATCCTTCGAATATTTTGAGAATAAGATTCTTGTCCATGATTTTTAGTTGCTCAAGCCCTTCTTCTGGTCTGAATCCATCTTGTCTTTCCAAACCATAGCTTTTTTCTTGATTTCTTCAGCTTCGTTTGTACGACCAATAACAATGTACATTTTGCGAAGAGCAAGAAGATATTTTATAGCATCACGCATATCATCAATACGTCGTGTAGAAAGTTCGTAGCGGTCACGATATCCGTTTGCGGCTTTGTCTAAAAGCTTTTGAACCATTCTTACATAAAGAACTGTTGTTTCATAATTTTCGGCACGTGGATCAAAGAAATCTTTACCGGCTGTTTTCATATCTATAAGATTTTTTGTAACAGTAGCAAAGCGTCCTTCAAGCTCAATGAAAGACCACTTCCACTTAGAGTTATCGCCAAAAGCATCTTTTAGAATCTGAATTTCAAGTCCAAGCTTGCGAACAACAAGATAGCGTTTAACTATATTTACATTTGTAATTTTTTCATGATAAGGAATAAGATCTGAATAAGGACAGTCAATTACGTTTGAAACAATTTCTTCAAGATAGATAATTGCTTTGTAAAGCATTTTGCGGGCATCGTTCAAAGCATCGTTGTTTTTAACTTCCAGGAGTTTGAGGGAAAGGCTGTTCTGGGCAACATAAAGAGAAGCGACATAAATCATATCTTCGCAAAGGAGAAGCTTTTTATATTCAACACCAAGATCTCCATCATGCATGGCGTTGCGCATTGTCTTTTCCTTTTCCAGGGTTTGAGTAATCTTGTCTTTGTACGGCTGGATACATTCATTAAAATGTAACCTTGTCTCTTCTGAAATCTTTGCCATCAGAATCCTCCGCTGTATTTTTCGAGCATTGCCCTTGCGTGTCCGAGTGACTGTTGCGTATCTGCATCACCCGAAAGCATTCTTGCAATTTCTGCTACCCTTTCTTCGCCCTGTACAATGTGAACATTTGAAGATGTAATGCCACCTGTAACAGCTTTTTCTATCTTTATTTGATTATCGGCATAAACTGCGATACTGGCTAGATGTGTAATGCAAAAAATTTGTCTATTTTTTGCAAGGTTCTTCATGTGCGATCCAACTGCTACAGCTACCTCTCCACCAATACCAGTGTCTATTTCGTCGAAAATTAAAGTCTCAACACTATCATTTTGAGCGAAAATCGTCTTTAAAGCAAGCATTACACGCGAAAGTTCACCACCAGAGGCAATTTTAGCTAAAGGAAGCAAGGGAGTTCCAGGATTTGCACTTATAAGAAATTCGATATTATCTTTTCCGTAAGGTCCGCATTTCTGGACAACATCATTACCTTCTTTTTCTACAAGGCTTACTCCAAAATGAGTTCCCTTCATTCCAAGATTTGCAAGAATTGAATCTACTTCTACAGAAAGCTGCTGTGCACAAGCATTTCGTTTTTTAGAAATTGCTTCTGCGCGAGTAAGCAGTTCTTTTTCCAATTCCTTTATCTGTGCTGTAAGCTTATCTTTTTTATCTGCACCATCTGCATTTTCATCAATAAATCTCTGTGCCTGTGCGCAATAATCAAACACTTCGCTCAGCGGAGCATTTACAGATGAAGCATATTTTTTCTTAAGATTATAAATAAGGGAAAGCCGTTCCTGTACCTGTGCAAGTCGAGCAGGATCAAAAACAAGTCTGTTCTGATAAGAAGCAAACTCAGCAGCAATGTCCGAAAGCTCATAAAAGGCTGATTCAATTCTTTCATCAAGGGCAGTAACAGATTTATCCATTTCGGCAACATGAGAAGAATTACGGCGAACCTTTTTAAGAAGATCTGTTACAGACGCTTCGGAACCGCCAAGTATTTTTCCAATTTCATCAACATCGGAATATATTTTTTCAAAAGAAAGAAGGCGCGATTCTTCATCTTCAAGCGCACTGTCTTCATCTTTTTTGAGTTTTGCTTCTGTGATTTCTTTTACTGCAAAGGTAGACATGTCAAGCTTTCGAAGGCGTTCACTTTCTGAAAGAGAATACTGTTCAAGCTGACGTCTCAGTGAGACAAGCAAGGCATATTGCTTTGTGAAGGCTTCTACTTCTGCCGTAAGCCCTGCCCTGCTGTCAAGAAACTTTCTATGCTCAGGAACCTTCATCAACGACTGATGTTCGTGCTGTCCGTGAATATCAACTAAAAACGAAGAAAATGCAGCAAGGTCGCCGCGTGTTACAGGAGTATCATTTATCCACGCCCCTGATTTTCCAGTGTCTCTTATAAATCGTCGTAAAAGAACTCTGTTATTTTCAATCTGGATTCCGTGCTGCTCAAGCCATTCAAGAGCATTTGCAGGTTCGTCATCCTCGCTAAGATTTCGTACAGTAAGATTTGCAGGAAGCACAAAGGTTCCGCTAACAGATGCTTCATTCTTTCCAGTGCGGATTTGAGATACTTCTGCCTTTCCTCCAAGAAGGAATGACAGTGCTCCAATAAGAATAGATTTACCAGCACCTGTCTCACCGCTTAATACAGTAAAGCCCTTTTCAAATTCAAGAAAGTCATTTTCAATAAGAGCAAAATCCTTGATATTCAATTCTTCAAGCATAAGGTTCACCTCGCCAATTTAATTTTGAACGAAGGGCATTAAAGAATTTTTCCTGTGTACAACAGATTAGTTTTACTTTTTTATCTATAAGCTTTATTTCAATCTTATCGCCTTCCATAAGCTTTACAGGCTCCTGTCCGTCTGCAAGCATGCGGATTTCTTTTGTTCTGCAAGGCTGAATATTTATTGTAAGGCTTCCATCTGGTCTTAATACAATCGGACGGCTTGAAAGCGAAAACGAATTAATTGGTGTCATTACAAGCGCATCTAAAACCGGATCAACAATTGGGCCACCAGCCGAAGCTGAATATGCAGTAGAGCCTGTAGGCGTACAGATAATAACACCATCTGATT
>JBGVAV010000119.1:0-75282 GCA_045224915.1 Treponema sp. | reverse complement strand
GCATAGTCCGATTATTGGCATGGAACCACACACACAAGGACTTTCTGAACCTCAGCGAAAACTCTTTTCAGAAATCACAGATTTACTTCACAGGATTTCCCGAAACGATAAAGAGCTTTCAAAAGCCCTTGCAGAATTCCAGGAAGCAAAATCTGTTTATGATAACGTTCAGAATAAAATTGCAGATTCAGGTCCAATTGTTCAGATTGATACAAGTGCAATTAATACAGAATTTGAAACAATCCGCCAGATGGCAAAGATGACAATTGGTCGCCGTGGTAATCAGTTCCCAATCTTTACACGCGAATTCTATCACTGTACAGAAAACGGAACAGGAACACGTGAAAATGTAATTGAAGTTCTTCGCTGGATTGAATCAATTGACCCGGGATGCTTCTGCCGTGTTCACAAGAATATTCCAAACCGAATTGTTCCTTATGTTTGTCTTGTTCCAACTTACGGAGACAGGGGATTCTGCTGGGAACCATTTGACCGCTATAACCGTGTAACAAGCCGTGGACGTATTGTAGTTCCAATGTATCCAAAGGATCTTAAAATTGCAGTACTTACAGCTGTTGCAGACTTGCGTTGGCAGGTTGCAAAGGAAAAGGCTTCTTACTACTGGATGGAAGAAGGTCTTACAGGACAGTACTACCAGCACTTTGACCAGATGAAGCTCAAGGGCGACGTAAAGGAATTCTTTATTGAAGATTACATCCTGTGGATGACAAAGGAATCTACCGGAGTTCAGCGTCTTGAAAAAGATGTACGCGGTATTTTCTGGCGCAACATGCCGTTCCCAAAAGAGCTCAAGGAAGATTTGCGCAGACGTTCTCTTGTTTACGATGAACTTTGTAAGAAGGATGCCAACCGCGAGATGTCGGACGGATATTAATCCTCATCACTCCCCGCTCAGCGCTATTACCGGATCCAGCTTAGCCGCCCGACTTGCTGGGTTCAAACCAAAAAAGATTCCTACGAAAACGGAAAATATAAAGGCAATTATGCAGGCCTGTGTATTAATTACATAGGCCTGTTTTTGTACATACTCAACTGCAAGACTTATGAGAATACCAAGTATCACTCCAAAAAATCCGCCGATTAAAGTTATGCTGGCAGACTCAACAAGAAACTGCTGACGAATATCATTAGGGCTGGCGCCAAGGGCTTTACGGATTCCTATTTCCTGTTTGCGCTCAGTTACAGTAACAATCATGATATTCATAATTCCAATGCCGCCAACTAAAAGTGAAATTGCAGCAATTGCACTAAGCATTTTGGCAAGAGTCGAAGTAATACTGCTTATCTGATCTATCATTGTCTGCATTGTAGTTACGTTTATAGAAGTGTCTGTCCCGCTGAGCGAGGTACAATAGTCCTTGATTTTATCGACAATTGCAGTTGCCTTTTCGTTTGAAAGGGCCTGAACCATTACAGTCTGGGCATCGGCATTAGGCTGAATTTTTTTATCATAAAAACCACGAGGAATAAAAGCGGCGCCATTTTCCATTCCGGTTGTCTGTTCCTTAAGAACGCCAATTACTTCAAAGCTGAATGCAACCTTGCTTATTACAACAATGATTTTTTTACCGACAGCATCGCCCGCCGGGAAAAAGCTCAGAGCCGTATCATGATTCAAAATGATTTTTTGAGTTCCTTCCTGATCGTCTGTTACAGTAAAGAAGCGACTGCCGTCTTCGAGTTCCATGCAGAGCGCTTCAAGATATCCTTTTTCTACAGCAGAGCAGTTTACAGAATTAGAAGTCTCTCCATAAGTAATTGTTGCATTTACAGAATTCTTGTACCAGATCTGCTTTATGTCTTCTACATTATCAAAAAGATTGTCGCGGAAGGTTTCATTAAATTTCAGGGTAACAGCACTTCGTCTTCGCCACATGCCGCCTGCAGAAACACTTACCATATCAAGGCCAGCGGAACCAAAGGTGTCGGCAACTTTTTTTGTGGAGCTTGAACCAATGCTTGTGATGACAATAACAGAGGCAACTCCAATAATTACGCCAAGCAGCGAAAGAAAGGTTCGTGTTTTATTGCGGACAAAATTATTTAGTGCATTTATAAAGTCTTCCCACATAATTACTCCGTTACCTGACCGTCCAGTATTTTAATGCATCGCTCTGTCGAAGCTCCAATTCCAGGGTCGTGAGTTACAATAATAACTGTAGTTCCCTTTTCGCGGTTGATTGTCTTAAAGAGCTCCATTACCTGTTTTCCGGTTGAAGAATCAAGAGCTCCGGTAGGTTCGTCTGCAAGAAGGATTTTTGGTTCTGTAATCATGGCTCTTGCAATTGCAACGCGCTGCTTTTGTCCACCGCTAAGCTCATGAGGACGATGCTTTAACCTATCGCCAAGGCCTACAGCTTCGAGTGCTTTCTTTGCCCGTTCCACACGTTCACTTTTTTCAACTTTCTGGTATTTTAAAGGAAGCATTACATTTTCCAAAACGTTCATCGAAGGAATAAGATGATATTGCTGAAAAACAAATCCAACTGTCTGATTTCGTAAAACGGCTAGCTCCTTTTCTGTCATCTTTGCAGTTTCTTTTCCGTTGATTTCTACAATGCCAGAAGTTGGCCTGTCCAGACAGCCAATCATATTCATGCAGGTAGATTTGCCGGAACCGGAAGGTCCCATTATAGAAAGAAATTCCCCCTGCGCAATTTCAAACGAAATGCCCCGCAAAGCATGGACTTCGCTTTCGCCCATAGAGTAAGTTTTAACTACATTATCAAGTCTTACAACAACCGGCATTTTAGAATGGCATTCCTCCGCCTGGGAATCCGCCGCCTGCAGGAGGCATACCTCCACCAGAAGGTCTGTTGCCCTGGCTGTTTCCCTGTCTGTTTCTTCCCGCTGCACTTCCCGATTTTGGAATTTCTCCAGCCTGCAAAAGAACTTCACCGCCATTAAGACCGCTCAAGATTTTTACATAATTGCGTCCGTATGGCTCAACTTCTACATATTTTTTCTCGCCAGTTTTTGCAAGAATTACATAAGGCTTTCTGTCTTCGTAACCAATTGCATAACGCTCAACTGTAATATTTTCTACAGGCTCTTCAATCTGAATTTTTCCTGTGAACGAATAGTTTGGCAGAATCTCAGGAGGATAATCATCTACGCGAATCTGTGCTTTTACAACAGAAGCACCACGGCTTGTAAGTTCGCCAATTGCAGGCCAGCCTGTAACATAGCCTCTGCCTTCTGTAGACGAAGCATTAAAATTAAGAATAACAGTCTGACCAACTACAAGCTTTGCAACATCAGTTTCTGGAACTTCAACCTCGGCAGTAAGATAATCTATATTTACAAGAGTTCCAATTTTTTCACCACGCTCAACAGAGTTACCTTCAACTGCATCTATTTCTACAACAATACCGTCAAACGAAGCAACAATTTTTCTGTCTGCAATTTTCTGGACAAGAGCAAGACGCTGAGTTTCCATAAGCTTTAAGTCGCGAGGCGAACCTGTAAGCTTTGTTTTTGCCATTTCGTAATCATGCTTTTCAAGATTATAAACCTGGTCAGAATCATCAAGCTGAACAAGAATGTCGCCTTTTTTTACAGAGTCACCTTTCTTTACAAAAACGCCCATTACAGTTCCATCCCCAAGCGCATTTAATGTCTGCTGTTCTGCGGCCGAAACTGTTCCGGAAATTTCAATTACGTTTTCATATATTTCTTTATTTACTGTATAAGTATTCTGAACGCTCTTATCTCTGTTTAAGAAAAATCGAAGAGAAATTAAAACTCCTGCAACAATAAATGCCAGAACCAGAATGATGATAAAAATCTTTAAGCCCTTTTTCATTTTCTTCTTTGCCATGATGCTACTCCACGAATTTTGTCTTTACATCATCGTTATAAACAATTAAGTCTATACGATTTATCAGACCTTTAACCTTTGACTGAATTGTATTTATTGTTGCAGAAACATAATCTCTTTCAGAAATAAATCCACGCTTATAATAATCAAGCATTTCTTTTTCTACGTCTGCATACATCTTATAATTCTTATTGTTTGTTTCTTCTGACCACTTAATATCTTCAAGCTGGATTTTCATTTCGCGAACAGCTTCTTCATAATCAGTATACGCAGAATCTACTTTCATCTGCTCCTGCTCAATTTCGATTTCTGTAAGCTGATCGTTTATCTTATTTTTCTTAAAAGTGTTCGGCGTGTAAGTTATGCCTAACGAAACAGAAGGAGAAGCCGCACCATCGTCACCGGCAGAAACAGGAACATGAACTCCTGCATCAACTCCAATTCCCCCATAAGCAGCCGCAACTCCTGCATCTACAGTATTTGAATTTCCAGTTGTAGAATTTTTGTATGTGTACCCGCCGTTTGCCGAAAGTGTAAAATCTTTAGCAGCATCGCGCGACATCTGCTTTATTTTCTGATTCCACAAATTGCTTTCTATCTGTTTATAATTTTCTGCTGTATAATTGTTTATATCTACAGCTTCAACAAGCGGAATATCATCCGGGATTAACTGAACAAAATCTGTGTCTGCAGGAATTTCAATTTCATAACCGCAGTCAAAATAGAAGAATTTGTAATCAGTAATAAGCGAATGAATTGCAGCCTCAAGTTCATGTTCAAGATTCATCACCTTCATTTCTTCTTTAATATATGACGAAGAAGTTTTCGAATATCCCTGAAGCTTGATTTTTTCAAACTCAATGTATTCATCATTAAGAGAATTCTTTTTTGAGACAATATTCAAAATGCTCGAAAGAAGTGAGCTTATATTTTTATAAAATGTCTTTTCTTTTTCTACAGCCTTTGAAGTAAGAGCTCGTTCTGCTTCGAGTACTGATCTCTGAGATTTCAAAAGTGAAATTTCGCGTTCTGTTTTATTTGAAGAAAGAATGTCCACAGATACTTTAGCAGATGCACTATCAAAACTAGCCTGCCCATTCTGAACACTCATCTGGCCGTTCACGTTTAAACCAAGATTATTGTACTGGGGCAAGGTTGCATTTACACCAGGATATACCTTAAAGGAACTGTTATCTCCAAAGGTAAAGGTCATATCGCCGCTGGAAAGTTTTAAGTAAAAACCTTTATCTATCTGAGTAAGTTCGTTATTAAGTTTTGATTTTTGTAATTCGAGTGCAAGATTTTTTAATTCTGAATCGCGTTCAAGATATGCAGCAAGAAGTTCCTGTGTTGGAACAAGTTCTACTGCGTTAAGGATATTAATTGTAAAAATGGCTGCAAGGGCCGCAAGTAATATTCGCTTCATAAAAATCCTTATATTAATAATCTAACTAAACGCAAGAAAAATCCATATAAGGATTGTTATATAACATGATTTTAATAGGCTTATACTCCAGCACCTGCAAGGCTTCCTATAATGTCTGCGCCACTAATAAAGGTTGCAACAGAGCTTCCAAGCGATGACAAAATAAAAATCAACAAAATGCGAAGGATACGGTTTTTATAAAAGCCTATAAATGTTACATCATCCTGAAGCGTTTCCATGTCGCGAACTTTTGGCTTACAAACAAAGGCCTGCACAATTGCAGTAACAAATCCGCAGCCAATGAATGGACAAAGCGAAGTAATTGGAGCGCTTACAAATGCAACAAGAATTGTAATTGGATGACCTGCCGCAAGCAAAGTAAGCGCTGCTGCACAAGTTCCGTTCCACAAAATCCATGACTTAATCATTTTTGTACCAAGCTGGGTTCCGCCATATATAAAGCCTGCAACAATAAGACCAACAATTGCTATAGGAATAATCCATGCAGCAATTTTACCGCCCGCTGTTTTTGCAGGCACTACATCAATCTGTTCAAGGTCTGCATTCTGACCACCGGCGATTTTTTCAAGATTTTCAACAACTCCATCAAGATGACCGGCACCCAAAACTGCAACAACATTGTTTCCTTTGCTGTCCCAGATTTTTTGAGCAAGATAAATATTTCGTTCATCAATGAGAACTTCTTTTACAACAGGCATGTAATCTGCAAGCTCGTTCATCATCGAATCCATCTCATTTTTTTCTTTGATGTTTTCAATGTCCTGAGCACTCATATCTTCTTTGCTGAAGGCACTTGATAACAAAGTAGCAAGAAGCTTGCATTTTCCCCAGAAAGAATTTTTTGCCCATGCACGTTTTAATGTAATTTGAATTGCGCGGTCTGCCATTACAGTTGGAATCTTAAGTTCATCTGCAACACGCATTGCCGCAAGCATTTCGTCTCCAGGATTTACGCCAACATTCTGGCCCATTCTGCGCTGGAATGAAGCAAGCACAAGATTTGCAAGAAGTAAAAATCCTTCACCGCGGCGAAGAACTTTTACAATATCAAGCTCTCTATATTTATCTTTATTACGGATTGAATCCGCACGTTTTTCATCAAGTTCTATTGCAACACTGTCTGGCTTAAGCTCTCTGATTGTTGTTTCTACTTCTGCAACACTTTCTGCCGAAACATGCGCTGTACCAATTAAAGTAATTGTTCTTTCTCCAAAAGAAAGAACCCTCTGCAACTGACTCATAAACCAAGTCCCCACTCTGCTATTCTATATTCAAAGAACATTGGTGCCTGCATAGCTGCTACCTTGGCATAATATTCCTGAGCTGCTTCTATTGAACCATTTACTTCATAAAAGAGCCCCATATAAAATAACATTTTACCCCGTTTATTGCTATTGTCTTCTTTATTTATTTTATTTAAAAGTGTTGTTTCTGCGTTCTTGCTGTAATTATCAACATAAAGGCGAACAAGGTTATATTCTGCAGAATCGCGTTCAAGCTTTTTCATAAGCTCCTGTGCAATCTTTTTTGGGGTATTTCTGTCGCCCTCTTTAAGATACATTGCAATGTTCATAAGCTGGTACGACCAGTTCTCGCTGTAAGAATATGCCTTGTCAAACAAAGCGCGTGCATTCTTGTAGTTTCCAAAATGATATTCAAGAATAGCAGTAGATTCATAAGCATAATAATAATCAGGATTTGTGCGGATAACCTGACGGTAGTTATACAAAGCCTGATCAAACTTTTCCTGCTCATCATAAATACCGGCAAGATATGCATAAGCCAAGAAATAATCCGGTAAAATCTCTACAGCTTTATTCCAGCATTTAATAGATTCACTGTATTTTCCCTGATAGCGGTAATAAGTTCCCATATCAAGATAAAAATCATAATTGTCTGGATCGTAAACAAGCGCATCCTGAGTAAGCTTAATTGCGCGCACATAGTTGTAATCTTCGGCAGCAAGCTTTCCCATAAGTGCAAGAGCCTGAGCATTTGTAGGATCATGATCAAGAATTGTCTGACATACATTTTTGGCAAGCTTAAGGTCATCCATGTAATATGTCATTTTTGCATAGCCATAAAGTGCATCAGAGTTATTTGGATCTGATTTAAGGGCTTTTCCATAAGCATCGCGTGCAAGCTTCCATTTGTGGTTAAGAGCCTGCTCATCGCCCTGCATGATATTTACCTGAACATTATATGGATCTGCTGCAAGAATAGCTTTTGCGGCAGCTTTATATGCAGTACTATCGCCCTTTGCTTTTGCACAAAGAGTTTTAATTTCAAGTGCAGTAAGATTTGAAGAGTCTACAGCAAGCACCTGATCTGCAACATTGATTGCCATATCATAATCGCCGTCAGAAACATAAAGAGAAGCAAGAACAAGCTTAAGCTCCAGATCATCCTTAAGCTCCGAAGGAATTTTATCAAAAAGCGCAATTGCACCCTTTACATCACCCTTATCGAGCAGGGCCTGAAGCTTCTTTGCAAATGCAATGTTTGGAGGATCCTTTGGTTCCTCAGGCTTTTTCTGCTCTTTTGCAGGCTTAGTTTCTACAGGTTCCTTAACAACTTCCTGTGGTTCCTGTTTCTGCTCTACTACAGTCTCTTCCGGTTCAACAACATCAGTTGTTTTACAGCTCCACAAACCAAAAGAAAGAATAAATCCAGTCAAAATAATCAGCAATATTTTACTTTTATTCATAATTTAATCCTTGTCCTGTATAGTTGAAAGTCCCTCATTTTTTAGCTAAACTATAACTACAATGAACATGCGAGTTATAAGGAAAGCAATAGGACTTCTGATTGTCGATATCGTTATTATCATCGGCATTTTTATTCTTCAATTTAGGACAGATTCTTCCATTCTCAAAAAAATCGGAAATCTTCAAATCTCAATGGCAAAAAGCGAAACCGAAGATAATTCCTTTGCCCTACAGAATAAACTCGAAGTTTCTTATAACGGCATTACGCTTCATAGCGACGACCAGAATAGTATTAAGATAATACAAAAAGATGAGCCGGTTGCCAAGAACATCAAGTTAATTTCTTATACAGAAGAAGAGCTGCAGTATACATTTAATTTTACAGATGATATCAGCGTTGTAGTAATGCTTGCCCAGAAAGAAGGCGATTCTCCTCTTACAGTTTATGCCGACATTCCAAAGGATGTAACAGACTTATATATTCCTTTCAACTTCTCTTATAACACAAAGATTTTGAATCAGGAAAACAACAAAATCATTATTGAGGGTAAAAAGCAGAACTGGAGCGTAAATGCCTCAGAAATCGTAGAAAACTACCTGCATCTTACTTATGCCGACAACCTTGCACACTATGCAATATACGACGAATCAAAGAAATTTACACTTGATGATCTTATTAATCTTGCAAGCGCCGAAAAGAGTGCATACGATCAGACTGTAAATACAATCAACACAAACCTTATAAATACATTCAAGACTTCTTTGAACGAAAACAATTTCACAGAACAGGCTGTAGTTGCATATATTTCTGCAATGGCTAAAAACGGAAAGTATAAAGCCGCAATTGATGATATCCCACAGGATTACAAAAAGAGCGACTCAAGAACTTACCTGTCTGCACCATTCCTTAACAGCCTTGCAAACATGAATACTAAACTTGATTCAATCATAAAAGATTCAAACAACAAGATTAAGGTTGCCGCAACAAATGGCATACTCGACATATTTACAATCCAGAACCTTGCTGCACGCCTTTGCATTTACAGCGATAAAGCAGATGTAACTACAATTCTTAGAAATGCCGCTTCTGCCGACGCTTCTTCTCTTACACTTGCCCAGATATCTGGAATCTTAAAGACTTATGTTGAACTGCTTAATCTTAATCAGGATTATGCCGTTATTCTTGAGCCTGTACTTGATAAATGTATTCAGCGTATTACCGAGGCTTGTACATTCGAAAACGATGTTCTTACAATTTCCGAAAACGACACCTTCCTTTCTGTAGTTCAGGCTGCCGAAACTGGTGTTTCTTTGATGCGCTACGGTATGGCTACAAGAAATGATACTTACACAAAAGCCGGACGAGTAATTGTTAATTCATACCTTGGCGAAAGTTCATCATTCGACTTGCGTACACTTTCTACAATTTATCCGCTTCTGGCTTATGACAACACCTTCTATCCACATATCCAGCTTATCCATGGCTCTGGCAAGGATGTTATGTGGGCATGGACTTGTGCTAATGATATTAAATACGCAACAGACGACGAAGGAGCTCTTGTTCTTTCTATAGACTTCCCTCTTGAGCATACACATTATGTAATTCTTAAGGGTATTCCAGCCTTTGAACAGATCTTTATCTACGACATGGCATTCCGTACAGACCCACGCTTTGAAACATACAACTCTTCTGGTTATGTATATAAATCTGATACTCAGACACTGCTTCTTAAGTCTCGTCATAAGTCTCAGATTGAAAAGATCAGAATGTCTTATAAGCCTGTAGTTAAGGCTGCCCCTGCTCCAGCTCCTAAGCCTGTAGAAAAACCGGCAGAGCCTGAACCAAAAGAAGAATCAACTGAAGCTTCAGATAATACGGCAGGAACAGAGACTTCAACACTCACAGAAACTGCATCAGGAACAGAAACCACAGAAACACCAATAGAATAAGGAAAAACTATGGCAAAAACATTTGATGACAAAAAAATCATTTACACAATGGATCGTGTAGGCCGCGCCTACGGAACAAAAATTGTTCTTAAGGATATCAGCATTTCATATTACTATGGTGCCAAAATTGGTGTAATTGGACCAAACGGCTCTGGTAAATCTTCTCTTTTTAAGATTCTTGCCGGCATAGATAAAGACTTTACTGGTGAAACTTCTCTGGCCCCTGGTTATTCAATCGGATACCTTGAGCAGGAGCCATATCTTGAACCTGGAAAAACTGTAATGGATATTGTAAAAGAAGGCGTAAAACCTATTACAGACCTTCTTGCCGAATTTGATAAAATAAACGAAGCCTTTGGCGACCCGGATGCCGATTTTGACAAGTTGTGTGCACGTCAGGCCGAAGTTCAGGAAAAGCTTGATGCATGCGATGCCTGGAACCTTGATAACAATCTTGAACTTGCCATGGAAGCTTTGCGTTGTCCTCCACCAGATCAGGTTGTAGATGTTCTTTCGGGTGGTGAACGCCGTCGTGTTGCTTTGTGCCGTTTGTTGCTCCAGCAGCCTGATATTCTTTTGCTCGACGAACCTACAAACCATCTTGATGCAGAAACTGTAGCCTGGCTTGAAAAGCATCTTCACGACTATCCTGGAACTGTTATTGCAATTACACACGACCGCTACTTCCTTGATGATGTTGCAGGCTGGATTTTGGAACTTGACCGCGGAGAAGGATATCCATTTAAGGGTAACTACTCAAGCTGGCTCGAACAGAAAAACCAGCGCCTTGCCCTTGAAAGCAAACATGAATCTGAACGCCAGAAAGAAATCCAGCGCGAATTGGAATGGATTCACATGGGCGCAAAAGGACGTCAGGCAAAACACAAGGAACATATTACCCGCTATAACGAGCTCATGGCTCAGGAAAGCAAGAAACAGCTCAAAGATGCTCAGATTTCTATTCCTGCAGGCCCTCGTCTTGGCGGTCAGGTAATTGATATTGAAAATCTTACAAAATCCTTTGACGACAAGCTTCTTTTTGAAAACCTTAACGTTCATATTCCAGCAGGTGCCATTATTGGTATTGTTGGACCAAACGGTGCCGGTAAAACCACACTCTTTAAGATGATTGTAGATGCAGCAGGCATGGAAGGCGGAGAAAAGCCGGATAGCGGAACTATTAAAATTGGTTCAACTGTAAAGCTTGTATACGTAGACCAGATGCGTTCTACACTCGATATGGATAAAACAGTTTATGAAACTCTTGGTGGCGGCGGAGACCTTGTAAAGCTTGGTGCCGTTGATGAAAAAGGCCGTGCCCTTGAAGGTGGCGTTCGCGAAGTAAATGCTCATGCTTACTGCGGCTGGTTCAACTTTGCAGGCCCAGATCAGAACAAAAAAGTAAGCGTGCTTTCTGGTGGTGAACGCAACCGTCTTAATCTTGGACTTATGCTCAAAGAAAGCGGAAACGTGCTCTTATTCGACGAACCTACAAACGACCTTGATGTTCAGACAGTACGTGCCCTTGAAGAAGCACTTGAAGACTTTGCAGGCTGTGCCCTTGTAGTAAGCCACGACCGCTGGTTCTTAGACAGAATCTGTACACATATTCTTGCATTCGAAAATAATTCGGAAGTCAGGTTCTTTGAAGGAAACTGGTCTGAATATGCAGAATGGAAGATGAAGGAATTTGGCGAAGAAGCAGGCGTTCCAAAGAGAACTGTTTACAGAAAGCTCAGCCGCTAGACTACATTCTGTTTAAGAGTGCATCAAGCGTGTACATTGCACCAAGCGCTGTCTTGCACTCAAGGAATATCTTTCCAAGATTAGGATCAAAGTGTGACCCAAACTCTTTTTCCATGATTTCAAAGGCAGTATCATAGTCGTAGGCATCCTTATAACAGCGTCTTGTTACAAGAGCATCAAAAACATCTGCAAACGCCATGATTCTGGCTTCTATAGGAATCTCTTCACCTTTTAAGCCGCAAGGATAACCTTCTCCGTTCCATCTTTCATGATGATAATGTGCAACATTAACCGCAATACGTTTTAGATTTTCATCATCAACTTCGCGCAGAACACCAAGAACGATTTTTGCACCTTCTGTTGTATGCTCCTTCATTTCATCATATTCTTCCGGAATAAAGCGGCCTGGCTTTTGAAGAACAGCATCATGAACGGCAATTTTTCCAAGGTCGTGCATAGGAGCGGCTTTGATAACATTCAAATAGAAGGTGTCATCAAGATAATCATATTCCTTGTGCTTTTTAATCTGATCAACAAAAATGCGAACCCCTTCACTAGTTCTACGGATGTGGTCGCCTGTACTGTTATCGCGGCTTTCTACAACGCTCGCAATTCCGGTAATAATAGAGTTCTGGATATTAACAATCTTCTGAGTTTTTTCTTCTACCTGAAGCTCAAGAATATGCTGATTTCCTTCAAGGTTATCAAGACGCTTCTGGTGAGAAGTAACATCACGGATTTCTACAAGATAGCCAACAATCCTGTCTCCGTTTCTTATGTATCTGATTGTGGCCATAGCGGTAAACATAGGAGTCATAAGCTTGAGCTCGTTCTTTTTACCCTTTTCCCAATCATCAATCCAGTCTAAGATTATTTTGTAGTAATCAGAATCTTCTAATTTAAGGTTTTCATCAATTACAGCAAAGCTTAATTCCGGAATAAGCTTAAGAGCAAATTCATTGCAACCCAAAAAGTGCAGCTTGTTATCAAAGGTAATGTAGCCATATTCCTGGCGCTGAGCATAAACGTTCATAAGGTTTTCACTCATGTCGTACATGCTGGCACGTTTAAATACAGCAAGCAAAGCCGCAAGCAGGATGATATTTATAAATGGATAGATTTCAAATTTAGCCTGAATAAGACGTGTAATACCGGCAGCCAGAATTGTAATAGTAAGAATTACAAGAAGATATTTTACAGTTCTTATAGAAATCTTTCTTCTCTGTTTAATTGATATAACAATAACTGCAATACATGCAAGGAACGTTATAACAATAAACGTTGGATAAAGGAAGTACAGAATACCAAAATCCTTATTAAGGAAGGTAGAACCGTAATACATCTGAATATCAAGATTTTTAAAGAAGATATCTGTATGGCTGCATACGGCAACAAGCAGCATTATTATAAATGCTACAAAGAAGAACGTACGTTCAACATGTTTATTAAGTTTAAATGAACAGATATCTGCAATAACAAAGAACAAAAATATAAACGTCAGCGTGTTACCAATAAAATATATCTGCGTACCGCAAAGCGCTTCTCCAACAGAACTTGCAAATGATTCAAAGGCACAACCATAGTTTGCTACAAACGAAACTATAAATAAAATCATTCTGTTCTGATTATTTTTTCCAAGTCGGCTTTCATAAAAATAAATCAACTCAAAAAGAGAAATAAAAAATGTAGCAAGATATAAAACTCTTAACACTATTAATAATTATAAACTGTTTTTTTAAAATGTATATAAAAAAATTACCAAAAAAAAGACTGCCCGACTGAGCAGCCTTTTCTCTTTGTCGCAGTCCCCGAACTTGTCGAGGGCCGCCGACGATAAATATTATTCCTTTACACCACCGATTGTCATACCAACTACGAAGTACTTCTGAACGAATGGGTAAACAACAAGAATAGGTACTGTTGCAACTACTGTAATAGAAGAACGAATACTGATTGGTGTTACCATTGAAGAAGAAGCACCAGAAGCAGCAGCCAAAGCCATAGAGTTAGCATCTGCAGCAGAAGCACTCTGGTTCTGACTTGCCTGTAAGTAAGACATCAATACGTACTGCAAAGAATGCAGACTTGGTTTATTAGAACAATACAGATATGTATCAAACCAGCTGTTCCAAGCACCTACAGCTACGAACAAAGAAATCATAGCAATAGAAGGAACGATAAGAGGCATAATGATGCTCATGAAAATCTTGAACTCATTAGCACCATCAATACGAGCCGATTCAACAAAGCTGTCTGGAAGTCCGTTGATGTATGTTCTTACAAGAATGAAGTTGAATACGTCTACAAGACAAGGAATGATGTAAACTGCGTATGAACCAATAAGGTGAAGATGCTTAATAAGCATGTAGCCTGGGATCAAACCAGCGTTTACATACATAGAAATTACAAGGATAGAAGTAAGAGGTCGTCTGATTACAAACTCTTTACGGCTCAAAGCATAAGCAAGCATAGAAGTACAGAATACGCTGAGAACTGTCTGAATGATTGTACGTGTTACAGAAATAATTCCGGCATGGAAGATTTCATCAGTAACGAACAAACTCTTATAGTTCTGCCATGTAAACTTACGTGGCCAAAGCTTGATACCACCTTTAAGTGCATCAAGACCATCGTTGAAGGAAATAGCAACTGTGTTCCAGAAAGGATAAACTGTTGCAACAACAACAAAAGCAAGAACAAGGAATATAATTGTATCAAAAATAATATTACTTATCTGTGTAGCTTTTCTTGCTGCATAATACTGATTAGTTTTATTCTGATCCATTATATTAACCTCTCTTCACCTGCTTTCTTAGCAAGCCAGTTAGCCAAAAGCAAGAGTACAATATTTACGGCATTCTTAAAGATACCCGCAGCAGTTGCAAGTGAGAAGTTGAACAGTTTGAAACCGAACTTCAATACGTAAATATCAATTGTTGTTGCTACGTCCTGAATAAGTCCATTCTGTAAGAAGAATGGCATTTCAAAGTTAGCATCAAGAATATGACCGGCAGACATAATCATCATGATGATGATTGTTGGTTTAATACCAGGCAAGGTGATGTGCCAGATTTTGCGGAGACGTCCACAACCATCAATCTGAGCAGCTTCGTACAAACAAGGGTCAATGGCAGTCATTGCACCAAGGTATACGATTGTGTTCCAACCTACTTCCTTCCATACATAAGTCCAACCGATGATGTGCCAGAAGTATTTTGGAGTTGCAAGCCATTGAATTGGTTTTTTTACAAAATGAAGTCCCATCAAAAGGTTATTCAAAACACCGTCTTCAACGGAAAGAACATTTGCAACCAAACCTGTTACAATAACCCAGGAAAGGAAGTGTGGGAGATAAGATACAGTCTGAACAAAGCGCTTAATACCAATAACACGAACTTCGTTCAAGAAGATTGCAATTGTAATTGCGGTTATATATCCAAGGGCGGTACTAATAAGGCTCATGAAGATTGTATTTCGCAAGGACTGCAAGAATTCAGGACTCTTGAAAAGATCTGCGAACCATTTAAAACCAACCCATTCTTGTTCAAAGAAACTTAAAGATGGCTTATAACGCTGAAAAGCCATTGTCCATCCCCAAAGAGGGACATATCTAAATAAAATGATATAAAGAACAAATGGAACAGACATTAAGATAAGCATTTTCTGCTTACCGAGTAACTTCCATTTACTCTTCTTATTTGTTAGTGCAGTTTCTGTTACTGCAACAGCTTCTGCAGTAGTTTTTTTATTTTTCATAAAAAACACCCGTCAAAAAAAAATTGAATCGCCATATAAAAAGCAACGATTTTTAATTAAAAAAAGTCCACAGTTAACCCGTGGACTTTTTTTTGACGGAAGAATACAAATGTATTCCTCCGTCGCAGACTAAGTTGACTTAAAAGTCAATACTTAACTAGTCCTGGAAACCACCGAATGCTGCAACGCGGTTATCAAGCTGCTGCTGCATGAACTTGTTGTAAGTTTCTGTAAGTGGTTTGAGCAACTTGCAGTATTCAGCCCAAGTAGCTTCGAAATCAGCTGGTTTACCCATGATCATCTGTGGAAGATACTTTCTCTGGATTGTTTCGAATCCAGTCATAGCTACAGCTGCTTCTTCTTCGAATCCGCCCTTTTCAGCAGATGGGTTACACTGCCACATTGGGTACCATCCAGCGTTCTTTGGAGCAGCAGGATCGATAAGTTCTGCATAAGAACCTACACCGTAAGCCTTCCAAAGTTCGATATCAACTGCCTTCTGTGAAAGTTCATATTCCCAAGCGAGGTCATCCATGTTACGTGTATAACCGCTCTTCAATGTTCCTTCCAGTTTTGGAGCTTCTTCGATCCAGAGTGTAGCGCGGTTCTTCTGGATCCAATCTGGGTCCTTCTGATCTGCACGCTGCTTGTCAGTTCTGTATGGACGTCCCTGAGCATCGATCTGGTAATCCTGTCCTTCAAATCCCCAGTAGAGAACTTTCTGGTTTTCTTCTTCAATCATTGTATCCATGAACTTCAAGATCTTGATAGCCTTGTCTTCTGGACACTTAACTGTGATACCATAACCTCTCTGGAGGTTAGGAAGTGACTGATCACGGTAGTGTGGTTTAACTGTTTCGTCGAATACAACTGGGAGAGGACAATATGTTCTTTCATCTTTTCCAGCTGTCCAGAGTGTCTGTTCTGGTTCGCCCATGAACTGCCATCCCTGAATGAACATACCGAGTACACGGCCCTGTGCAATCTTAGCATAGTACTGGTCGCGGTTGTCTGTGAATGAAGCTGGATCAATAAGTCCTCTCTGGAAATATCCGTTAGCGAGTTTGAACCATCTGTGAGCATTTTCATCAGCGAAGTTATCTGTATAGATATACTTTCCGTTTTCCAATGTTACGTGACCGTTACCATCGTTTGGATATCCAGCCAAGAAGTTTGGAGGGTTCCAAAGGTCAAATGCTTCCCAGTCAGCTGTAATGATATTGAAAGGAATTGTTGGCATACCATCGATTGTTGGATACTTCTTGTAGTATTTTTCAATAAGGTCGAAGTATTCATCGATTGTCTTAATCTTAGGATATCCATATTCCTTAAGAACAGCTTTCTGAATCCACCAAGCATTCTGGTTGTAATATGTATCAGATGGAGCTCCATCGATTACACCATAGTTAGGAAGAGAGTAGATGTGTTCCTTAACAATCTTACCATTAGCATCTTTTTCTGAATCCTGGTCGATCATTTTCTTCCAAGCAGAAGAATAGTGCTTAAGCAAGTTAGGACAATATTTTTCTACGAGAGGCTTGAGGTCGCGAAGACATCCAGCACCCTGGAATTTCTCTGAATCTACTTCTACGAGATCAGGAAGGTCACCAGAAGCGATAAGCATACCAATCTTCTGATCTTTATCACCTACCAAGATATCCCAAGCGAATTCAACACCGAAGTTGTCTTTAATCCACTTGTAAGTCTTGTTGTTCTTAGGTGGCTGTTTTCTCTGCTGAATTGTGAAAATAGAAATCTTAAGTTTTTCTACCTTCTTTTTAGCAGCAAACATAGATGTTGTCAAAGCACATGCCATCAACAACACTGCAACTGTTTTTTTCATAAAAGTCCTCCTTTTGACTTTTTGTTAAAAAAATTTTTATTTTTTAATTCTGCTTGAATACAATTCTTGCAAAATTATAAAATCCCAAATTCCAGACATTAAAATCATGTCCGCCTGATATTTCCTGCCACGTAAAGTTTTTACCATCCTTTAAGGCGGGTGCAAGTTTCGAAAGATACTTGGCAGCTCCACTGGCAGAAGAAAAAGCTACAGAATCTTCTTTTCCACAGATATTGTAGAAAAAGTTGATTCTGAGCTCCGGGTTGCTCTCTAAATAGGAAGCAATCCTTGTACTCTGGTAAGATGTCGGGGCAGCCGAAAAAGCACCGAACCAGCTTATCAAATCCAGACATTCACAGATTCCGATATTGATAGTCTGCATACCGCCCATGGAAAGCCCGGCCATCGCTCGGTACTCCCTGTCTGCAAAGGTTGCATAATGACTATCAACGTACGGTATCAAGTCGTTCCGTAATTCCTGTCCAAACTTATAGAAGGAATTGTAATCGGAACCCTCTTTACCATAAACACGGCTTGAACGCCCGTTAGGAGTAACTATTATAAACGATTCGATTTCACCCTTGGCAGTAAGATTATCCATGATTATCTTAACCATGGAATTATCTCCCGTCATCCCCCACTCGGATTCGTCTCCGCCCATTCCGTGCATCAGGTACAAAACGCCATATTGCTTAGTACCATCATACCCGTCAGGCAGATAAACAAAGGCTTGTTTGGTTATGATTCCTCCATCTCCAAAATAGTCCTTTGTTTTATATGATATTTTTTCGATGTTCCCGCCTTTATCAGCTTTTACCCTGTACTGGACAGGAATTGCATCTACTATCTCCACTTTTTTAACCTCGGCTTTTCGTAAAACGATACACCTTTTCCTATATAAATATAGTGTAGACGTGAATTTTATAAAAAATACATCTATACTATCGCATTTTTTATATTATAGTCCCATTTTTTACATTTTCGTAGGGGAAATCCCCGAGTTAAAGACCATCTTATTTGTATCATTTGTTTTATATGGCTTCCACTCAGGCATTTCCCTGCCATCAGCATCTTTTCCGTTTGGATTTCCGGTCTTTATAAAGTTGCAAAGGTAGTTGCACATCTTTCTTGAAACGTCATACTGCATTCCAACAAATGGTCTCCAGCACTTTGCAAGAGTTTCGAACCAGAACCACAGATCTACAGAATGGAAAGTTCCCGGATTATCCCAGCCAGGAATAGGAACATCAAACTCATAATAATAGTTTGGTGAAGTTTTACCATTCTTTTCAACAAGCTCCTGATATTTCTTTACTGCAATTTCGAGCGGCTTGATTTTTGGACCATCCGGCTTTGAAGGATCTGCAGGGAAAAGGAACTCATCTGTAGTATGTCCAAGAATAAGCGGAACTGTTTCAACTTCATTTTTAATAAGCTGATCAAAGAAATCGCCCTTTACAAAAATCTCATCGCGGACAGGAGTCCAGGTTGCTATTGATTTTGCATGTCCGCCATATTCATCCCACTCTTTACGCAGAGTCTGAATATCAATTGCACGAGCCTCTGCAAGATTTTTTGCACCTATAAAATTGAAGAAATCTACACCACACTGTTCTGCTTCCTCAAGGTTCTTTTGACGGAAGAAGCTGTTATCTGGAGAATAAAAAAGTCCGCTATGAACAACTGCGCGCTTAAACAGACCTTTTGTTCCAAACTCAATCTGATTCAAAACGCTACCGCCACCGGCAGACTGTCCTCCTATTGTAATGTTTTCTGGATCCCCTCCGAATGCACTAATGTTGTCTTTTACCCACTGCATGGCACATCGCTGATCAAGCAATCCAAAGTTTGCTGGTTCGCCTGGATTTTCAGCAGTAATTTCTGGATGGCAAAGGAAGCCAAGCATATTAAGACGATAGTTTACTGTTACAACAACAATTCCACGTCGGGCAATGCGCTCTCCGTCAAATTCCATTTCTGCAGTAAAACCAGTCTGCCAGCCACCTCCGTAAATCCAGAAATATACCGGAAGTTTTTCGTCTGCAGCGTTAGCAGGTGTCCATATGTTTACAGTAAGACAGTCTTCGCCCATAGGAATATCTTTATCTACAGACCATTCGCGGCAATATATATCATTTGGGTCATAATAAGGTGTTGGCTGAACAGGAATTGGTGAAAACTTGTAGGCCTGCATAAGTCCCTCCCATTTTTGATCCCATGGAACAGGTGCATGCCATCTTAAATTGCCAACAGGCGGCTTTGCAAAAGGAATACCTTTAAAAGAAGTAATTCGAGGATCCGCAGCAGGCAAACCTTCGATTTTTCCGAACTTTGTATCAACGATTCTTAACATTTCGTTTTTCTCCTGGCATAAATTATCATTCGAGCGCCCCTAGAAAAATACAAGAAAAATCTCATATTTTTTATACTTTATTCTCATTTGGGTGTATAATAGAAATATGGCATATAATTGGGAAAGAATGTACAAGGGAACTAAAGAATTCCCTATTGGACTTTTCTCACAGACAAATTATCTGGAGCAGGCGCATCATCATATTGAATATGAAATCTTCTATCTGGATGAAGGTTCTGTAACTTTTGGAATTGAAGACTCCGTCACAACAGCTACTGCCGGTGATGTAATTTTCATGCATCCGGGAACAAATCATTTTGTAAAAAAAATCAACAATGTTGGCTATCATTATTACGCTATGGTTTTTGACAATTCTGTTCTTGGCGCCGAAGGAGAACCAGTACGCAATACGCTTGACGGAATCAGAGTTTCAAGATTTGTAAAGCTTCCCGATTCTATTCTTGAAAGAATAAAGGCTGCCACCGTTTGCGAAAAGAATAAATCATTCGGTCACGAGCTTGTTGTAAAATCTGTTCTTTTTGAAATAATTGCCCACATCATTACAACAAATCAGTATGTCGAAATTTCAAAGAATGTTTTGTCTGAACAAAATCACAATGTAAACGCAATTGATGTTACGCTTTCTTATATCCGCGAGCATTACAGAGAAAACATTACGCTTGATGATATTTTGAAAATCACGTCGTACAGCAAGAGTCACTTTATACGACTTTTTAAAAAGAACATTGGAATGAATCTTACCGATTACATCAATAAATATAGAATAGAAAAATCTTGTCTTGATTTAATTTATACTTCTAAAAACGTTACCGAAATTGCTACAGAAAACGGCTTTAATACTGTTCAGTATTTTTCTAAGACGTTTAAGAATTATATGGGCTGCACGCCAAAGCAATACCAGAGGAATGGTAAAAATATTATCATTCCATCCAGTGTTACAAGCATTAATTAAACTTGATTGACTTTAGCTGTGCGCTGCCACCGCCTACCCATTTTAAGTAGAGGGCATGAGTTCCATCCGGGAAGTCTATGTCTATGCTGTCCGGCTCCCAGAAATTTGCAGATTCACATTTAAGTGTACCAAGAACCGGACCATCCCATGTGTTACGGATTTCAAAAGCACCGTACATGTAACCGCGTACTGTAAGGGTGAGCTTATGAACATTCTTAAAATCAAAATATTTAAAACCGATTGATGTTTTGTCTGTGATGTCTACAATGTAGCCAGGCTCTTCGTCACCATCGCGGCCGTCCTGGGTGATTTTTGGCTGGCCTGCTCCTACATATGGTCCCGGCTTATCCGGATTAAAAATGTGACATGCTATATATGCGCCGTACTCCCCTTCTGCTTTAAGAGGGCCTCCATTCAAACCGCAGGAAGTTATTTCAACCTGAGGAATTGAACCATCCGACAGCACCTTTATTTTCTCTGCACAAGCCTGACGGCTATACCAGTTTCCGTTTGTGTGGCGGTGGTAGAACATATAATATTCACCGTTGATTACCTCAAAGCTTCCATGATTGTTTGCGCCGTAGGCTACAGGCATATCTGCAGGCTTGTAGGTATCGATATGCATATCAACGTTACTTACAATTACACCACCGTATACAAAGTTGTCGCGCGGAGATTTACTTGTTGCATAACAAAGCTCGTGCATAACTTCTGATGAATATACAAGGTAATAAGTGTCGCCAATTTTGCGGATACTTGGAGCTTCAAAGAAAGCGTGGCCTTCAAAGCCCTTCCAGTTCTGAATTGACTTAAGCGGATACGGGCAGCCTGTAGTAACTTCAGAAGCATCCTTAAGATTTACATACAGATCGCCAGGAGCAACTACAACAGGTTCTTCTATTATAGTAAGCATATCCGGGCCAAGAGTTGTTGCCATTGCACCAATGCGGTCTTTCATAAAACGGCCACAGAAGCCTGTATAAAGGTAAGTTTTATCTCCTTCGCGAATAACTCCAGGATCAAACTGAGGCATATCACCCTTGCGCTCTCCAAGTCTTGTTCCGTCTGCATAGTGAACGTGACCATAAAATTCATACTTACCGGCAGGAGTGTCGCAAACTGCAACAGAAACAAAACCAACCTTATCCATTACATAAAAAAGATAGTAGCGTCCGTCAGGGCCAACTACAACATCAGGGGCATACAAAACCATTCTTCCATCCTGAGCGGGATCCTGATCTTTTCTATATATAACACCTTCGTAGCGCCAGTCTTTCAAATCATTTACAGGAGCAGAATAACAGATGTAATCTCCAAGACAAAAAACTGCTCCATTAAATTCGTCGTGCGAACCGTATACGTATACTCTGTCGCCAAAAACATGAGGCTCTCCATCTGGCACATATTCCCATGAAGGCATATAAGGGTTAAAGCATTGTTTCATTTTTTACTCCGTGAAAATTATATATATGAAGTTTTTTGAGGATTAATAAATCTTCCAGCGATTGTTTTCCTGAACAAAGCGTTTTGCGTTTACTTCCAGAAGGCGTCCATCTTCGCCAGACATCTTTACCATATTAGTAAGAGGATTTACTTCTGTAATACGGAAATTTGTACCGTCGTAGAAAATGTGAATTCCTTCGTTTGGAAGATTTCGGCGGGCTTCGTTGTACCAGTCAAACTCATAAGAAAGACAGCATAAAAGGCGTCCACACTGTCCTGAGATTTTCATTGAATTTAAAGAAAGATTCTGATCCTTTGCCATGCGGATAGAAACCGGGCGGAGCTTATCAGAAACTGCGTTACAGCAGAATGGGCGTCCGCAAATACCAAGGCCTCCGGTAATACGGCTTTCATCACGAACACCAATCTGACGGAGCTCAATGCGCATTTTAAAAACGCTGACCAGATCCTTTACAAGCTCGCGGAAGTCTACACGATTGTCTGAACTAAAGAAGAACAAAGCCTTTGGTTCGTCAAACAAAAAGTGTGTATCTACAAGCTTCATATCAAGATTATGATTTGCAACTTTTTCTTTAAAAATTGGGAAAGCTTCTTTTTCTTTCTGGGCAAGCTGCTTTCGTTTTTCCATATCATCAGCATTTGCCTTGCGGTCTATCATTACAATATCGTCTTTTTTAATTCCGATTGGCTTTTTAGATTCACCAAGAACAAGCGCCATATCTTTTCCGTAGCGGGTTGGAGTAATTACATATTCCCCGGCATAAAGAGCAATGTTTCCGGGAGTTCTTGCATAAAGAGTTTCATTAGAATACTCAAGCTTTATATGATAAAGAGGATAGTCTATTACAAGGTTTTCGGTCTCTACGACTTCACCTTCGTTATCTTCAAGACTCGACAGGTTTTCTGCTTCGTCATCTATATCTGTTTCAAAAATATCACTCATACTTTTTGATTATACCCCTAGGCTTGCATTAAGTCTACAATCAGACCTTTGATTTCGTTGGCCTGTTCCAGAATCTTAAGATTGTTTGCCTGCATATTTAATGTATCCCGAACCATACTGTCGAGTTTAAGATTGATTGTTTCTATTATAACGCGCGGATCCTTTGGACGTCTTTTATCATTAAACGTAGAAAAGTTTTGCAGAGGTTTTGAAAACTTATTTCTATATTCTTTTTTATGTTCTATATAATTGTTCTCTACAATGTATTTAATAAAAAGGCGAACCGAATTTCTAAACTCTGCAATATTCTGCGCACTCTGATTTTCTGAAAGCTTGTTGCCTGCTTTATCAACTTCATCCTTAAGAAAAACAGCGGCCTCTTCTATAGAAAGGTTTGCAATCTGGGGTGGGTATCCGGCAGCTTCTGCCTCTCGTTCTGCTTCTGTTTTACTGAAGGATTTTCTTAATTCAGAAAAACTGATCTTTGAAGCATTTGAGGATTTTTCATTTTTCTTGGCATCTTTAGCAGCCTGACTTGTGGCATTCTGAAGGCCCGAGTAATATGTTGACGCTCCCAGTGGATTTATATCACTCATGAAAGGACAACTTTCTCCTTGATTGCTTTTGACTCAAGATAAGCATCAGAAGTTTTCTTGAACTGCTCTTCGTCTTTTATAGAAATGCAATGTCCGTGGAAGGTAGCTTTATCTTCAACCTGAACCTTGCGCGAAATAATATCTCCAAGAACTGCGGAATTAGAAAGCAGCTTTATGCTTTCCTGTGCAAGAATATTTCCAACAACAATTCCACCAACAATTACAGCTTTAGCTTTAACGTCGCCTTTAATTCTGGCTCCATCACCAATAATGATATTTCCATCTGTTTCCAAATTTCCGTTAATATCACCATCAAGACGAACAAAGCCGTTAATGCGAAGATTACCTGTAATTGAAGAACCTTTACCGATTATTGTGTTTATAGAAATATCATCAACTTTTAAAGCCATAAAAACCTATTTTGAAAATTTAACGTTTACATATTTTGCAGGGTCAACTACGTCTGAACCAATGTGAACTTCGTAATGAAGGTGTGGACCTGTTGAAATACCAGTGTTTCCAACGTAACCGATTACTTCACCCTGCTGTACAAGACGGCCCTTCTTTACGCGATAGTTGCTCAAGTGGGCATAGCGTGTATAAATACCATGATTATGTTTAATGATTACAAAGTTTCCATAGTTAGAATCATAACCAACGTTTACTACCTGTCCAGAAGCAGTTGCCATTACAGCATCACCAGAACGATATGTAGAAAAGTCAATTCCTTTATGAATGTACCACTGATTATTTAACGGATGCTGATTTGGTCCAAAAGCCATTGAAACGTGAAGATTTGGACTCTTAATAGGACAGATACTTGGAATTTCTGTAAACAAAGCCTGCTGAGTTTTAATCATCTTTCCAATCTGTTCAATAGGATCTACTGCACTTTCGAGGTAAGAAGTAAGTTCTTTTATGTCTGCAAGCTCGCGGGCAGAGCCAGTTGTAATTTCTTTTGAACTGAATAAAGAAGAAAGGTCTCCGTTATTAAGAGAGGTATCAGAAGCAGATTCAACCTGCTGAATACCAAGCAGGGAAAGACTTTGTGAAAGTGAAGACTGAAAGCGTTTAGCAGCCTTAAAAAGATTTGCATTTTCATCACGAAGCTGATCAAGACTTGCAAGAGTTTCGCGGTTCTGGCTCATAAGATTTGCAATTTCTGTTTTTGTAGAAACTGAATTACGGTTAAAGTATACAAAAGAAGCAATAACGCCTATGGAAATTAAAAAGCCAAGAATAATAGCAAAAACGTTTGTCTGGAAATTGATTACTTTACCGTGGGAATGGGGAACAATCATAACGGTGAGCTTGCTGTCGAACACTTTAAATACACGGACAAAAAGCATACCAAACGACTTAAAGAAGTTGCCGGTTTTATTCGTAACTTTATTTGCGAAGCGTTTTTCGAACTTTTTTACCTTTCGTTGTGTTCTCGGCAAAACATTTTCCCCACTATATTTTTTTATACCGTATATTATAGTATATCATAGATAAATAATTATTGTCAAATCGCAAAAGTGTGTTAAAATATAGGGCAGAGAGTTAAGGAGTGCATCCCCTTGGGATTTTTGAATACCTTTTTATTCAATCATCTGAGGTTCCAGATTGCTGCAACAGTTGTACTCGTTGTTATTGAAATTCTTTATTTTTCACGACCACAAATAAAGATTCTTTCAACACGAATTTTCAACTGGATAATGATATTTGCAGCTATATATCTTATTTTTGATTACGCTTCTGTCTTTTCACTTGTCTTTTTTGATTCCTTTCCAAAATGGCTTGTACGCCTGATTCACCAGGGATTCATTTTCAATTTTGAAGCAACTTTCCTGCTCATTTATGTTTATCTTGATGTAATAAGCCATAATCAGAGAAGACTTTCGCGTGGAAAAAGGATTTTTGTTTCTGCAATAGCGGCCTTAAGCCTTATTCTGATTACCTTTACAAAGCTCTATTACAAAATTACCGAAGATTACATTTTTGCAGATGGCCCCATGATAACTTCCATAATTGTCATAATCACAGTTTTATCAACCAGCACAGTTATAAGCGCAATCAGAAATTTCCGTAAAATCGAAATGCGCCGGGTTTCATCCTATGTCCTTTTTGCAATGGGATTATGGATTATTTTTGGATTATTCCAGTTCTTTTTCCCCCATGTCCTTTTCTTAAGTGTAAGCATTACAACCATGCTCCTTGTACTTGTAATTTCTTTGGGAAATCCTGCTGAATATGTAGATAAAGAATCGGGTGCCTTTAACTACGATGCGCTCAAGCTTGTAATTTCAGATAAAATCCAGAAGAAAAGACCTTTCTATATTATAAACATAGATATGGATGAACTTTCAAAGCTGCGCAAACAAAACGGCGACAAGGGCGTTATCAAAATTTATGCACAACTCCGAACCTTCATTGCCGAAAAGTTTGCTATTGATGTTTTTCAGCTTAATCATCATTCGCTTACCCTCATTTTTAATGAACATGATGAAAAGAACATGGAAAAAAATCTTAAGCTGATTTATGAACGCTTTCACGAACCATGGGAAGTAAATGAACATACAAAGATTCATCTTAATGCCCACGTTGATTATGTACGCGTTCCAAAAGATACTCCCTTCTTAAACACAGATGATGTTCAAAGCTCAACAAGTCAGCTTCTGGAATTTGTAGAAATGTGCCACACCTACTCCGACGAAGCAGAATTTGTTCACCGCGTAAACTCCCAGCTGCTTCAGAACAGAAACAGACAGGATGTAATTCTTAAGATTTTAAAAGAAGCAATCCGCACAAACGGAATCGAAATGTATTACCAGCCAATCTGGAACGTAAAAGAACAAAAGTTTTCTAACTGCGAAGCTCTGGTCCGCCTCAAAGATGATAAAACAATGGGCTTTATTTCGCCTGAGGAATTCATTCCTGTTGCAGAACGAAACTTCCTGATTATGCAGTTAAGCTCTAAGATTTTTGAAAACGTTTTCCAATTCATGTCGCAGAATGATTTACCATCCCAGGGACTTAAACACATGGAAGTAAACCTTTCGGCAATTGAATCTGTCGATATAGGCTTTCCTTCAATAATGAAAGAGCTGCTCGAACAATACCAGATTGATCCTTCCATGGTAAACCTTGAAATTACAGAATCTATTGCAATTGCTTCGGGCCGTCGTCTTAAACGAAACATGGAAGATTTAATTCGTCATGGCTGTTCTTTTTCTATGGATGATTTTGGCACAGGCTACTCTAACCTTTCGCAAATAACACGCGCAGATTTTTCTATTATAAAGATAGACAAAAGCCTTTTGTGGCCGATTTTTGAAAAGAAAAATCCCAACCGTCAGAATGCAAAAATCCTGCTCGAAAATATGGTTTCGATGATTTTGCAGATGGGACTCCAGATTGTTGTAGAGGGTGTTGAAACTCAGGAGCAGCTTGATTACCTTTGCTCACTTGGAGTTAATTACATTCAGGGATACTACTTTAGCAAACCAATTAAAGCAGACGAATATCTGGAATTTTTAAAACAAAGTCTCGCCCAATAAACGGGAAGCAAGACTTACAGCCAGAGCCGCAGTTTGATTTCTAACATCAAGAATAGGATTTACTTCGACAATCTCTGCAGAAACTACCTTTTTAGTTGCAGCCATTTCTTCCATAAGAAGAAGAGCTTCTCTGTTTGTTAATCCGCCCGGAAGAGGAATACCAGTTCCCGGCGCAAACATAGGATCAAGAACATCCATGTCAAAGCTTACGTGAATATAGTCTGCATGAGTTTTACAAAAAACAGTAACCTGCTTTACAATTGCAGGAAAGCCCTGGCGCTCAATATCACTCATTGTAAAAACAGTTACACCCGCTTCTTTCATGAGTTTTTTTTCACCAGGATCAAGATCGCGGCAACCTACAAAACAAATATCCTTTGGATCAATTTTGCGGCCTTCATAATAAAGATTTGTAAGTTCCTTTAAGCCCAGCCCCGCACAAGCCGCAAGACATTCACCGTGAATATTTCCTGTTGGAGAAGTTTCTGAAGTATTAAAATCGCCGTGTGCATCTACATACAAAACGCCGATTTTTTTGTTATTCTTTTTTGCAAAGGCAGAAACACCTGCAATGGAGCCAAGTGCTATAGAATGATCTCCGCCTAAGATAAGAGGGAACTCGCCGTCGGTGCAGATTTTTTCTACACGTTCGGCAAGCTTTGTACAAGCCTTTGTAATTGGCTCAAGGTATTTTGCTTTTGGATTGCCTACCTGCTCATATTCCTGTGGTGAAACAGAAAAAATATCAGAATGATTTGAGATTGTATGACCAAGAGACTCAAGTCTTTCTTTTATTCCGGCCAGTCGGATTGCAGATGGCCCCATATCAGAGCCGTGTCTGCTTGCGCCAAAATCAAGCGGCATCTCCAAAAGATGAATATTCATTAATCATCGTCCTCTTTGAACATGGCATCAATTTCTTTCTTATAAATATCATTAATACGGAAGCGCATGATTTCCTGTTTTGCAGAAAGTTCAACACCAACTTCAAACGGCTTTGTAATGAGTGTGAATTTGTTAATTCTTTCAAACATCTTAAAGCCAGTTTTTGCATTTATAAGATTACTGATTTCTGTTTCATAGAGCTTAAGAATTTCTTCTGTCTTAAGAAGGTTTTCATAAGTGTCGTACTGCATACCGTTTTCGTCGGCAAAGTTACGGACTTCTTCTTCATCAACAAGAATGAGGGCGCTAAGATAACGCTTATCCTGTCCAACAACAACTGCAGCCTTAATGAACTTAGATTCTGCAAGCTTCATTTCTATTGGAAGAGGTTCAAGGTTTTCACCGCCACGAAGAACGATCGTATCCTTAATACGTCCCTTAATAATAAGCTCATCATGAATTGTCTGAATTGCAAGGTCACCAGTATCGAGCCATCCGTCTGGAGTAAAGGCTTTATCTGTAAGCTCCGGATTTTTGTAGTAGCCCTTCATTACAGTTGGGCCTTTAATCTGAAGAACACCCTCGTGACCACGGCTAAGAATAAAGCCATCCTGAGGGTCTACAATTCTTGCTTTTACACCGCGTATAGGAGAACCAATTGTTCTGAATACAGGGCCTGCAAAAGGACGAACAGAAACAATAGGCGCTGTTTCTGTAAGACCGTATCCTTCAAGAACTTTAATTCCAATTGCCCAGAAGAATTCATCAATCTGAGGAGGGAAGGCACCACCACCACTTACACCGCAGCGGAAGTTTTTACCAAGCATTGTCTTGATTTTTCGGAATACAATAAGATCTCCAAGCCAGTACAGAGGGAACATCAAAATCCATGGAATGAAGAATAAAATCCACCATACTGGAGTTATATAAGTTGTAAAACAAGGATTCTGTTCAAACATCTTGCGCTGCATGCGCTTGTGAATAATTGCAACCTTTACAAAGAAGTTGAACATTCCGTTTACAATGCCGCCAGCTTTGCGCATCTTTTTTGTAATTCCGTCATAAACTGCTTCGAATACACGAGGAACAGCTGGAAGTACAGAAGGATTCATTTTCTTAAGGTCTGCAAGAAGAATTGAACCAACAGGCTTTGAATAAGTAATTGCACAACCCTGAATAAGAATTACATATTCAACCTCGCGTTCAAATACGTGCCATACAGGAAGAACGTTAAGAGCACATTCGCCAGGGTTAAGGAAGATTCGTTCTACAATTTCATCAAGCTGGGTAAGGAAGTTCTTATGTGTAAGCATTACACCCTTTGGAGTTCCTGTTGTTCCCGAAGTAAAGATGATTGTAGCAATATCATCAATTTTTCCTTTTTCGAGCTCGGCTTCAACTTCGCCCTGATGCTCAATTCTCCACTTCTGGCCTTCTTTAAGAAGAGAGTCAAAATAATAAAGTTCTACCTTCTTTTCTTTGGCAGAGTCTTTAACTTCCTGCTTTACATCATCCTCTGTATCAAAGGTGATGATTTTTTCAATTTTTGGAAGCTTATCGTGAAGATTGAGAATTTTATTTATCTGTGAATTATTTTCGGCAATTACAAAACGGCATTCCGTTATAGAAAGGATTTTCTCAAGATCAAGAGGAGTAGCATCACAACCGCGCGGAACATCAATAGCACCAATGCTCATAATTCCAAGATCGGCCTGCATCCATTCTGCACGGTTGTCAGAAATGAGTCCTATTGGTTCTTCGCGTTTAAGCCCAAGCTGCAACAAAGCAGCTCCAAAATCCAGACCAAGCTGGAACATTTCGCGATACAATACAGGAATGAACTCGCCATTCTTCTGTCTTTTGTACTGCGCATTGATTTCTGCAAATTTATCTGCAGAATCTTTAATCATTTTTGGGATAGTATACGTTTCTTTAAATTCCATACATAAAAGTATATAACGGTTTTTCAAAACCGACAAGGGATTTTGACAAATTTAGGCAAATTTGTCAAAATAAACCCCTTTATTCAGCTTTTTGCTGGTTTGATTTGGCCTCAATATAGTCAAATAAAGACTGAAGCTCAAAAAGGAACGAAAGTTCGTCGTCTACCTGGATAGTGTGGGCCATAGCCTTTTGAGCAAGATGTTCTACCTGTTCAAGGTTATGCTCTTCGGCTTGTCTTGTTGATTCCTGAATAGTGATAATACTCTTGTTCATAGAATTAAGAATATCGTTGGCATTTTCTGTATTTTTGATTGATTCTTCTGTAAGAACTCCAAGCTTTACCTTTGAATCATCTGCCATTGTATGAAGATCGCCAAGGATTCTTGAATGCTCGGTATTCTTTTCGATGAACTTCTCAAGGTTTGAATGCATATCAAGAATGGTATCATCAATGCGCTTAGAAACTTCCTGAGTTTTTTGAGAAAGCGACTTTACTTCATTTGCAATAATTCTAAAGCCTTTTCCAGCTTCTCCCGCACGGGCAGCCTCAATAGACGCATTAAAAGAAAGAAGATTTGTTCTTGAACTGATATCCTGAATGTCTTTAATGAACTTTCGGATTTCGGTGATGTTTTCGGCAAGCTTTAAGGCTTCTTCTGTTGTTTCTTTACCACCAGCGTGAACTCTGTCTATGGCATTATTCATGTTAGCAAATTCTGCACAGATTTCGGTAAGCTTTTCTGCACTCAGCTTTGAATTGTCAGCAACAGAACGGTGTACAGTATCACTTGAAGCCGCAAATGCCATAAGCTCTTCCTGCTGCTTCTGATAAATACCATTGCTCGAAGTAAGGTGATTAAGATATTCCTTGATAAAGCCTGTAAGATTGTTATTTGATTTTGCAACATTTAAAAGTAAATCTACAAGATCTTTTCCTGCCTGGATTAATTGTTTTTCTGTATATTCCTGTGCCATAAACTACTCTCCCATTACAAGCAAAACAAGAGTCTGATTTGAATTCATGTGTCCGTACTGCTCACCATAAGTAGAAAAACCACTATAAACTGGAAAGTGATTTTTCCAGATTGAGTTTACGGGACCCTGTAGATTCTTGTTACTAAAGCCTATTGTTCTTAAGATGCAGTTAAACAAGATAACCCATGAAGGATCTGGGATTGTCTTTTTTATTTTAACACAGGTTTCTTCGGTGATTTTTAGAGGATCCATCGGATCAAGAACTTCCTGAACCGAATCCTGAATAACGCGTGCATACGTAGAAAGAATACCGTTATTATCAAAGCCTACAAGACTTGCAATAAAGATATTTTCGCCAAAAGCTCGTCCAAACGGATGGTCCAGCAGCGCCTTATCTACATCGCGTTCAGAAATGCCTACAACTTCGGCATATCGCTTTCGAGGATTTTCGCCGTCAATTGATTTTACAATGTGAGTTTCGTGCTGAACATCTGTAAGGCGCACGCTCTTTCCCGATTTTTGGAAAATGTTTTCTTTATAAATAATGAATTTTCTGGTAGTCCTTACAAAAAGCAGAACCGCACCAGAATCAGAGCATTCTCCGTTGGCGCAAACATACGTTGCCTTGAACTTGAGGTCATCCCCAGCTGTTCCGCCACATACAAGAAATTCCTTATCGGCTACAAGCGAATAGAACATTGAAAGAAATCCTTCTTCAATATTCTTTAATCCACAGATGAGCGAAATTGCAAAAGAATTTGTGTGACATATTGTAGAAGTAAGATCTATTCCTGCAGCGCGTGCGGCCGAAGTAATTTTTTCCTTTGAAATAATAGGGAACTTATTTGCTTCATCAACAAGCACTGCACTAAATGTAGATTTAGAATCTGCAATTGCATTAAGTACTACTGAATTATTGGCAAAACCCTGAGGAGTGATTTCACCAGAAGTCGTAACTCCAACTACCTGGGCTTTAGTAAACCGTTGACTAAGCTCTGATTGTAATTCCTGGAAGTTTACTGAAGTTGCTGCAAAGAAGATTATACAATTATATGATTCCGGCTGATTCCTAAGTTGCTTGCATAAATCATCTGCAGCATATTTTGAATCTGTAAGTTTTGTTTGAACAACTTCTTGTTCCATAATTTTACTCCCTCGTTATCATAAATTTCTCCAATAATAGAATTACACCACATTTTCAAGTCCGCAACAAAAAAAATCGGGAGGGAAAATTCATTAAACTAACGAACATTAGTTTCCGATAATTAAGATATGAGTAAAAAGAATATTTCACAGGAAAAAATCATACAGGCTTTTTTAAGTTCAGCCTTTGACCGCAGCGCAGGTGCCACATCATTACAGGATGTTGCCGCAAATCTCGAAATTAAAAAGGCATCGCTTTACAATCATTTTGAAAGCCGCGATGCAATGTATGACGCTTCGCTTGCATATTGTGAAAAAGAAATTGGCCAGGTAGAATTTGTATCTCAGAAAATACTCGACTCTGTAGCAACAGGAAAGACAACTGCCCCTGCCGCAATTAAAAAACTCATTGCCCGATATTTTGCATTATTTGATTCGGAACCATTGTTTAAAATGTATGTATTCGTACATACCGAACAATATTTTAATGCCGCTGCCCTCAAAATTGTTCAGCAGCAGATAGAAACAATCACAGAAGATATTAAAAAGTTAATTGTAGCCACAGACAACAAAGCTTCACAAAAATCAGATAAAGAGCAGAAAGAAATTGCTGCAAGCATAACAAGCTTAATTCTGCAGCAGCTTGATGCATATATTGCCGTTCGCAAAGAAACAATCCGCCAGAATCCCGAAACTGGAAACGGAAGTCTTTTTGAATTGCCTTCTGACAACAACATAATCAACAGGGCAGCACGCATGGCAGAAGCATTAATTTCAAGCGTTATTTGACAAATCTTTTCCTTTATAGTACATTCTCTCTAGACTTTACGAATGAATGAACCAGCGCAGAGCCCACGGTGTCCTGCATTACCGGCGACGTTACGACGCACCGCGTATCAACATTTTCCCGTAATTTACTGAACAATCACAAATTATTTTCATTTTTTAAGGACTTACTATGAACAAGTACGTTAAGCGTTATCTTATTGACGCAATGAGCGGAATGGCTCAGGGATTATTTGCGTCTCTTTTAATTGGAACTATCATTAAAACATTGGGACAGCAGCTTCTGCGTCTTTCTGTTAATCCGGTTTTTCAGTTTCTTGTAAATGCCGGAAACTTTGCTACAGAAGGTCATGTAGTTGGAGCCGCAATGGCTGTTGGAATTGGTTTTGCAATGGGTGTACCTGCCCTTGTACTTTTTAGCCTTGTTGCTGTTGGTGCAGCCGCAAATGTTACAGGTGGGGCCGGTGGTCCTCTTGCAGTTTTAGTAATTGCAATTATTGCCGCAGAGCTTGGATGCCTTGTAAGCAAGAAAACTAAGGTTGATATTATTGTTACACCAGCAGTTACAATTCTTGTAGGTGCCCTTCTTACAGTACTTACAGCAAAATATATTGGAGCCGCAGCAAGCTCAGTTGGAAAACTGATTGTTTGGGCAACAAAGCTTCATCCCTTCTGGATGGGAATTATTGTTTCTGTAATTGTTGGTATTGCCCTCACCTTACCAATCAGTTCTGCCGCTATTTGTGCCGCTTTTGGACTTACAGGCCTTGCAGGAGGAGCCGCAGTTGCAGGCTGTTGTGCCCAGATGGTAGGATTTGCAGTTCTTTCATTCCGCGAAAACCGCTGGGGTGGCATTCTTTCACAGGGACTTGGAACAAGTATGCTCCAGATGCCTAACATCATTAAAAATCCTAAGGTTTGGATTGCCCCAATTCTTACAAGCGCAATTACAGGCCCTCTTGCAACATGCCTTTTCAAAATGGAAATGAACGGTGCTGCCGTTAGCTCAGGTATGGGAACATGCGGTCTTGTTGGTCAGATAGGCGTTATCACCGGCTGGTACGAACCAAGCGAAGTAGCTATTGGTCACGGCGCAGTAGCCATTTCTCCAACCTTCTTCGACTGGCTTGGCCTCGTCCTCGTATGTATCGTTCTTCCAGCAGTTCTTACATGGGCTTTTGGGCTTTTGTTCCGTAAGATTGGCTGGATCAAGGACGGGGATCTGGCATTAGAATAGTTCACTGTTTAAGCGATGGGAGGGGAAAGCCTTCCCCTCGCTCGCACTTCGTTGCTCACTACCCCTTCTAACGGGGGACACCCCCGTAACGCCCCCGCCATTCATTCCCTCAAAATTGTTTTCTATATATAAATTGCTAATATCCCCGTATTTATGTTATAATAATATACTATGGAAGTATTTTTAGGTATTCCCGCGGCAGATGGAATAGGCATTGGCACAGCCTTCGTTATTCCTGATCCGGTAAAAAGGGCTATTTCCCAACATCACATAAAAATTGATCAGCTCAACGACGGTTGGACCAGGTTTGAATATGCCTCTCAAAACGTTATTTTCGAACTTAACAGCTATCTTGACTCCCTTTCTCGTACAGATCCAAAAGATAAAATCCAGCGTGAGGTTTTTGAAACTTACATACTCATGCTCGAAGATCCAGTTTTCTTAAAAGAAACACGCGAGTTCTACGAAAAAGAGCTTTTTAATATAGAATACTCCCTCAATTTTAAAGCAGAAGAATATGCACAGCGCCTGCGTCAGTCTGGTAACGAATATCTTTCGGAACGCGCCCAGGATATTACAGATGTATTTGGCCGCGTACTCGACGAAATGCTGGATATCCATCCTTTTGACATCAACAGCGTACCAGACGGCGCAGTAATTTTTGCCAACGCCCTCAGTTCTTCTGATACGATCATTCTTTCTAAACGAAAAATTGCAGGACTTGCCCTTAGCGAAGGAGGAGTTTCTTCTCACGTAGTAATCCTTGCCCGCAACTATGGCATTCCGACAATTACAGGCCTTGAAGACATAAACAAAAAAGTTCACAACGGCGAGACAGTAATTATAGACGGTACCTCTGCCGAAGTTCTTGTAAGTCCTGACATTACAACAATCAATGAATATAAGGCAAAAATCCGAGAGGAATTCCAGCACAAGCTTGAACTCAAAAAATATCTGAACAAGCCTGCTGTTACGCAGGACGGAACAAAGTTCGAGCTCTTTGCAAACATCGGTACTCCAGAAGAAGCAGAAATTGCAAAGGCAGAAGGCGCAGACGGAATTGGACTTTTCCGTACAGAGTTCCTTTATATGAGCCAGAACGGGGCTTCCTTAAATGCAGCCGCCCGTTCCTTCAGCGAGCAGACTCAATTCGAAGCATATAAGCAGGTTCTCCAGACTATGGGCAACAAGCCTGTTACAATCCGTACACTCGATGCCGGTGGTGACAAGCTCATTAATGCCGTAGACATGCCTAAATTTGATGAAAAAAATCCTCTTATGGGCTTGCGTGCAATCCGCCTTAGCCTTGAATGTCCTAATGTATTTAAAACTCAGCTGCGAGCCCTTTACCGTGCCAGCGTATATGGAAACCTTCGCATTATGCTTCCGCTTATTTCGAGCGTTGAACAGGTAAAAGAAGCCCAGACACTTATAAAGCAGGTAAAAGACGAGCTTACCGCAGAAAAAATTGAATTTAATCCAGACATCCCTGTTGGTATTATGATTGAAACTGCAGCCGCTGCGCTCACAAGTGATTGTCTTGCAAAAATCAGCGATTTCTTTAGTCTTGGTACAAACGACCTTACACAATACACACTTGGTGTTGACCGCGAAAATCAGCATGTTGCAGGCCTTTACAACGAGTTTAATCTTGCAGTACTGCGCCTTATTCAAACAACAATTACCGCCGCAGAGGGAGCAAATATTCCTGTATCTGTGTGTGGTGAAATGGCAGGTAGACCAGACAGCATTATGGTATTAGCAGGCATGGGAATCCGCAATTTGAGTATGAGCCCAAAGATGATTTCGAGCACAAAGGAATTATTGAGCCGCTTCACAATCGAAGAACTCAAAGCAATCTCCGACAACAGATTGAATAATATTTAGGAAATAACATGGCAAAAAAGAAAGCAAAACCCGATTTTTCAAAGCCTAAGGAAGAACAGCAGGCAGCCGACTCACAGGAAGGATTTTCAAAAGAAGTTGAATACGAAGGTCTTCCTCTTGTTGTTATTGCGGGTCGTCCTAACGTTGGAAAATCAACCCTCTTCAACCGCTTCCTCCACCGTCGCATTGCAATTACAAATGATCAACCTGGTGTTACACGCGACCCTGTAGAAGCAACAGCCTTTTTGAACGATAAACCTGTTCATCTTGTAGACACAGGCGGATATAAACTCACACGCGACATTGGTACAAAAGAAGCAGAGCTTGATGATTATGTAGTAGAACGCTCGCTCGATATGATTGACCGCGCCGATGTTGTAGTTCTTCTTCTGGACGCTACAGAAATCACTGGCGAAGACGAAGAGTTCATTCTAAAAATGCGCCCATATTCAAAAAAACTCATTGCCGCAGTAAACAAAACAGAAGGTGGACGCAACGAAGCCGAAGCCTGGAACTATGCAAAATACGGCTTTGAAGAATTGATTTTTATCTCTGCAGAGCACGGCGACAGAATAAGCGACCTCACAGACATGATTGTAGACCGCTGTGATTTTAGCAATGTGCGCGAAGTTTCTGCAGACCGCCCAATTAAAATTGCAATTATGGGTAAGCCTAACACAGGTAAATCAACCTTGTCGAACCGCCTCACCCATTCCGAAAAATCAATTGTATGCGACTACGCAGGAACAACCCGCGATGTTGTAGAAGGAAACTTTACTTATGGTGGCAAAAGCTTTCATGTTCTGGACACAGCAGGAATCCGCCGAAAAGCACGCGTACACGATGATGTAGAATATTATTCCGTAAACCGCGCAATCAAAACTCTGGACGAATGCGATATAGTTTTCCTTCTCATAGACGCTGTAGAAGGCCTTGCCGAACAGGACAAAAAAATCTGTTCTCTTGCATTTGAACGAGGCCGCGGAATTATTTTTGTTTTGAACAAATGGGACCTTCGCGAAGATCAGGGCAATAAAGCAGTAAAACAAGTCCGCGAATGGATAAACATAATGTTTGGCCAGATGGACTTTGCTCCAATTCTTCCGCTTTCGGCACTCGAAGGAAAAGGCATAAAAGACCTTCTTAATACTGCAATTAATATGTACGAGCAGCTCACAAGAAAAATTGGAACTGCCTCGCTCAACAATGCTCTTCAGGACTGGCTTGAACGCTACCCTCCTCCAGCAAGTAAAACTGCTCATTTTAAAATCCGCTATATGACACAGGCAAGCGTAAATCCTGTTACATTTGTGATTTTTGCAACCCGACCAGAGGTTGTTCCAGAGCCTTATGTAACATATCTTAAAAACCGCATCCGCGAAGATTTAGGCTACGACCATATTCCTGTTCAGGTAGAATTCAAGGCAAGCCGCCAGAAATGGGAAGACAGGGGGTAACAATGACATATTCAATTGGCGAAGTTGAAGAATTAACCGGCATTAAAGCACACGTCTTAAGATACTGGGAAGAAGTTATTCCAGGCTTTGCCCCGCAAAAGGATATGGGCGGAAGACGCACTTATACCCAGCGCGAAATTGAAATGATTTTCAGATTAAAATATCTTATAAATGAAAAAAAGTTTACCGCCGAAGGAGCCGGCCAGCAGTTATTAGAAGAAGCACAGGCCCTCGAAGAAAATGCAGATTTAATCCGCCAGATTCACGAGGCCCGTACAGAGCTTTCGCAGATGTATCTTGCTCTTAAACATCAATCTCAATCTTGCGACCAGTCGGCTCATACTGATAGTAACGAACCCCAGCAGCATTCATAAGTCTTTTAGAAGCCTCTACAGATGGTGTTCCATCATATTTATTATCTGCATAAACAACAGTTTTAATTCCGGACTGAATTATTGCTTTTGCACATTCGTTGCATGGAAACAGTGTTACATAGATTTTACAGCCTTCAAGAGAACCACCACGATAGTTTAAAATTGCATTAAGCTCGCTGTGAGTTACATAGGCATACTTTGTATCTAAAGTGTCACCTTCGCGTGCCCAAGGAAATTCATCATCAGAACAGCCGCGTGGAAAACCGTTGTAGCCCATAGAAAGAATCTTGTTATCTTCGCTTACAATACATGCTCCAACCTGAGAGTTTGGATCCTTTGAACGGAATCCCGCAAGCTTTGCCACTCCCATAAAATATTCATCCCAGGAAATGTAATCCTTTCGTTTTGGTGTAATTACTGCCATTTTTTTGCCTCTATTCTAAAAATTTATCTTTTATCTTTTTTGTTTCTTCTTCTGTAAATCCAAGCTTCTGCTTAAAGAACTCTTCGAGCGAACCAAAATCCTTTTCGAGCTGGTTGAGCGCCGCCTTTATAAAATTAGGCTCTGCCAGAAAGTAATGCTTGATTTTATGTGCAAGCTTTGGATTTCCTCTTGTAAGCAAAAGTCCAACATAGGCCATGTTTGCCTTGAATAAAACCCTTTTGTTTGTAAGAAGATAATCGTTCATAACAGTAACTCTGTCAACTCCTAGAAAGGAAAGAAGCAGAGCGGCAACAACACCTGTCCTGTCTTTTCCTGCAGTACAATGAAATACAACAGAATATTTTTGTGGTGGCAGCGTAAGAATAAACTTAAGAACCTTTATAACGTTATCAAGACTTGCGCCTGTTACCATCTTCACATAAAGATCTTCCATTTTTGGCATCATCATAAGTGTTTTAAAGCTATGCACTTTTTTTTCGTGACTTATGCCCGCAACCGATTCATCAAATACAGGCATATGAAGAATCTCAACGCCATCAATTTTCATGTCCGGCTTTTCAAGAAGTTCCTTTTGAGTTCGTAAATCTATAATTGTCTTAAGATTATATTTTTCTTTTAAAATTTTTATTCCAAATAAGGTGGGCGCAAACAAGGTTGTCCCCCTTATAAGCATGTGCGGCCTTAAAACTCTTCCCTCTGTAGTAGTAATTCCCCCAAGATCTCGGTAGTTTTTTACATGCCTGAGCTTGATAATTTCCATACCCTTTTATTATAGCATAGAATTTTTTATATATACAAGATTTTAAACTTGACAAGTAGCCATTCTGGCGTTATATTGTGCATATACAATATACACAAGTTTTGCAAAATAATATGAGAGGTGCTTATGAATTTGATTGAAATTCGCGGACTATGCAAAAACTTTGAAACCTTCAAACTTCAGAATGTTGATATCACTCTGGAAGAAGGCTACATCATGGGATTTATCGGGCGCAATGGTGCTGGTAAATCTACTACCATAAAAACAACACTTAATCTTATGAACAGCGACGGTGGAAGTGTAAAGCTCTGCGGTCTTGAAATGCCAAAGGATGAAATTGAAATTAAAAATCAGGTTGGATATGTATTAGGCGGTGTTGATTTTTATCCTGAAGCAAAAATCGGCCACATTACAAATGTAACAAAAAGCTTCTACCGTGAATGGAATGAAAGCCTTTACAAAGAGCTTTGCGACCGTTTTGAAATTGATCAGAATAAAAAGTTCAAGCAGCTTAGTGCAGGCATGAAAGTTAAATATTCACTTGCAATTGCAATGAGCCATAATCCAAAGCTTTTAATTCTTGATGAACCAACAAGCGGACTTGACCCTGCAGCACGCGATGACCTTGTTCTTTTGTTCCAGGAATTCATTGAAGACGGTAAACATTCAATTTTGTTTTCTACACACATCACAAGCGACCTTGAAAAATGCGCCGACTACATCACTTACATTAAGCAGGGACAGATTCTTGCCAGTGCCGACAAAGATTCCTTCAGAACCTCTTACATCAGCGTTGCAGGAAAAAAAGATCAGCTTACACCGGAGGCTCAGTCAAAAATCATAGGGCTTCATGAACATCAGCTTGGATTTGAAGGCCTTATGAAATCTGAAGATAAAGCTCTTGCAAGTGCGGGTGGTTTTGAAATTTCTGAACCAAGTCTTGAAGACATTATGATTCATATTGAGCGACGCTAGGACAACAGGAGGTACAAAATGAAATCACAGACACTTAATCTTTTGAAAAAAGAAATCGTTCTTGGAAATACAATGCAAACAATAATCTGGTCAATCTGTTGTTTTGGCATGTATTTTATTCCAAGCTATCCATCTTATGTTGGTCCCTTTTATATTACACTCTGTATCATGATGACCTTTGCGCTTAATCAGTCTTCACATGATATTTTGTATACAGCACTTCTTCCTGTTCGTAAAATTGATACAGTAAAAGCAAGATTTTTATACTGCGGATTAATTGAGCTTCTTTCTCTTGTGCTCGCAGTTATTCCAGCCCTTATCAGAGTCTTTACTTCGTTCCCACAAAATCAGGCAGGAATTAATACAAGCCTTGCATACTTTGGTTTACAGCTGATTGTATATTCGCTTTTCAATTTGATTTTCCTTGGAAACGTTTATAAAAATCCGCTTAAGCCGGGGCTCCGCTATATGCTTGCCGCAGTTGTATACTTTCTGGCATACGCAGTTTGTGAACTCCCAGTATGGATGTATTACGGTAATAAAGGAAAGCTTGCAGAAGGAACAATTAGCGAACTGCCAAAGCTTGCACAGGTTGGTCAGATGTTCACAGATATTTCGGGCCAGTTCCTTAAGAGCCAGTGCCTTATTCTTCTTGCTGGTATTCTGATTTTTGGTGGAGTATGGTATTTGACCTTTGCAAGAGCCGCACGCCAGTTTGAAAAGTACGACTTATAATGGATATAGTGTTATCAACAAAAACTGACAAACCAATATATACTCAAATCTACGAGCAGATTTCAAACCAGATAATGACTGGCGAGATTTCTGCCGGAGAAAAGCTGCCTCCAATCAGGACTGTTGCAGTGAACCTGCGCATAAGCGTTATTCCTGTAAAGCAGGCCTGGGAGCAGTTGGAACGCGAAGGATTTATCTCTACTGCAGCGGGGCGCGGAACCTTTGTAAATCAACTTGAGAATCACGAAATATCAGGAAAGCGCAACGCTGCCGCAGAAGAAATACTTTCAAAAGCAACAGACGCCTGCCGCGAAATGGGCTTAGGCCTCGAAGAAATAATTGAGATTATAAAAAAGAATTTCTAAAAAAGAGGTCCCTGAGCCTGTCGAAGGGCTCTAACCTACAATCAGCGACTTAAAGAAATTACACTCTTCATCATTGCAAACAGTTGCCTGTGACAGCCTTGGATCGCAATGGAATACATGCCACAAAGGCATCTGATCATCACCGTAACAATGATATTCGTATTTAACTCCAGCGTCTTCCAGGGCCTTTGTAATAAGCGGTGCCTGTGAGAAAAGGAAATCTCCCTTACAGGTCATTACAAATGCAGGTGGGAAATCCTTTGTAACATGAGCGCTTGCATTGAGCATTAGCATTGTTTCTTTATCTACTTTGCCAGGTATCATAGCCTCAAGCAGCATAGACATAAGAGGATTCTCTTCAAGAGCAGGATCCATATCATATTTACCGCAATTGAGCGCAACACCACGCAAAACAAGAGGCTTGTCTTTTATAAAAGGATAATTCTTTTTGTATTCCGGATTTGTGATTGCCGAAGCATAAAGAGTAAGAAGATGTCCGCCAGCCGAATCTCCAACAGCAAAAACATTGTTCAAGTCAAAGCCATATTCATCTGCATTGTTGCAAATCCACTGGAATACATTTTCGGTATCTTCAATTGCAGCCGGGAATTTAACTTCCGGGGCCAGTCTGTATGAAAAGTTAACAACAGCAAATCCACGCTGAGCAAGCTTTAATGTATACCATTGGTAGATATCTTTGTTTCCATAAACCCAGGCTCCACCATGCACACTTACAATAACAGGAATCTTTTCTGTTTTTGGTTTTGCAGCCGGTCGATAAACATCAAGCATCTGCCATTTTTTGAACTTCTGGTCAGGCCCGTAAACAATATCATCAAACCTGATTACATCAGGAGGCGTCGTCTGCCCCTTATCACGAATCTTATCACCGTGCCAAAAATCTCTTCGTGTCTTCCAAGCCGCACACTTGTGAATAAATTTAGCCATCTCACTCTCCATTGAGTTTGTTATCATTCTATTTTAGCACAAATTACAGATTTTGGAAGAAAAAAGATTAAATATTTAATTGCCAGGAAAGGCAAAGGGAGAGTTTGGAAAAGGAGAAGCTCGAAGTTTCGTCAGCCAGAATGTTTTCTATCTGAAACCAGCCATAATAAAAATCGCCGTTAATAGTCGGACAAAAAGTGTAATCGGCAGAAAGAACAAGCTGATTTTTTTGGTTTATGGAATATCCTGTACTGGCATAAAATTCCAGAGTTTTAAAATATGCTGTTTGAGCCAGCTGATAGAAATTGCCTTCTTCTTTGTTCAGGTGATGATCTATTGAAAGAATATAAGTATAAGGTGATATAAGAAATCCTGCTTTTGCCTGAAGCGCGTTATACACAGCAGAAGCCTCTACTCCGCAAAAAACAGATGTAATATTATTCGTAAGATCAATACCGTACTTTTTTACTTTTTTAGCATATTCACTATCCCATGAGTAATCACGGTCAAGATGTGTATGCGCCCTGTCACCACACCAGCCTATTGTATTTTTGGCTTCAAGTTTTATAAAGGAATTTGTTATGTTCACAACAGGCGATATATAGGAATGAAAGTCATTGTTTGATGTTGCCAAATCCCCGCTACAGCTGATTTCAAAATTGTATTTTATGCCAAGGGTTGCATCAATGCCGGAATTAATAAAAAGATCACTGTTAGAAAGATTTGTTTTAATGCCAACAGTTCTCCAGTCACTATCATACATCTTGCCGCATTCCAAAGGCAGTGGAAATGACGCAACGCAGAAAAAGTCTATATTCTTAAACTGTAAATCTCCACCAAGTCCCAGCTTAAATAGATAATCAGATTCCCATTCAAGCTTACTATTCACTTTATGTAAATCATTATCTATTATGCTATATTCAAGTTTTTGATTACAGTAATAAGAATTGATATCGGCCCTGAATTTAATTTGATCATTCTTTTCAGAGCAATAAACTTTTTGAAAACTTATTGAGGCGAGTAATAAAATTATAAAACTAAAAAACCGATTTTTCATAAAAAAAGCTGCCCTTTGGTATAAACCAAAAGACAGCCCTTAAATTAACTCAAAGAGTCTGATTATTCAGCATCTTCTGCTTCGAGGTATGTACCAATTACGTTCCAGTTACCTTTGAGTTCTACGCCTGCTGCAACCTGAGCATAGAAAGCAATCTTGTTCTGTGGCTGTTTACCTTCTTCACAAGCAGCATATTCTGTTCCAGCTTTTGCTTTTGTATTACCGCTCTTAATAACAGCTGATGATGCAAAGTTTCCAGCTTCCCAATCATAAGCTTTTGCAATATCATCATCAATATTCAAGATCTTCCAGTCAAAAGAACCATCTGTCAAAGCTTTGTAATAAACATAAACAGAATATTTTCCATCTGCATCAGCAGCTGGGAAATTAATATTGTTAGACATATCCAAATTGACAATTATTGTTTCTTTTGCAGGATTTGCTTTTACAGCTTCATTCTGTTCGTCTGTGTTAGAAGCGTTTACTTCAGTTCCAAAATTATATGCCTGAATATCTGTTACATTTGTAAACTTAGATACATAGAAGTTTTTAACACTAGAACTTGGGTTCAATCCAATAATATAGAATTGACGAGCACCTTCAGTAGTATCATCATCTTTAAGGTCAAAAATAATACCCATTTTACTTGTGCCTACATTGTTTGAATCAAATGATACCTTTACAAGACCACCAGCATGCTTTAATGTAGTTGCCTTATATGCACGATAAGCAACTTCTGTCTCATTCTTGTATGAAACTTTATACTTTTTACCGCTTCCTTTAATTGCGCCTGCATCATCGTCCTTATTAAGTAATCCATCACAACTTACCAAAGTAAGAACTGTTGCTACTGCAACCAAACCTAACAATAATTTTTTTACCATTTTCATAGCAAATCTCCATTATTGGACTCGTCTCCAGGAAACAAACTCGCCCCATTTTAGCCAAGCCCATTAGAAAAGTTTTTTTCCCGCCCAAACAAGGCAGGCTTACTGTTTAAATAAAACGTTTAATTTTTTTAGACAGTATGTTAACTATAAATCTCAAAATGAAATTTTTCAAGCAAAAAGTGCAAAATTCGCACTATTTTTTTAAAAGTCTACCAAAGCCCATTTGCACAATGAGCCGTAGCATGCCTTGCGCGAAACTGCACAAAACATCCACATTCAGCACATGTCATTTGATTAAGCAGGCGCGGACACGCCCCGCAAATGCCAAGACGCCTCTGCAGCTCCGAATCTCCGCAAAAATCGGCGATGGGCTCGGCAGACGCCATCTCTTCTACAAGTTCTGGCGTCATTTCCATTGAGGCAAGGTCTTTTTTGTTTTCACAAACAGGGCACGGGTCGGGCATTATTTCTTAATAAACACACTCACAACACTTCTTGCAGGCATCTTCACAGTAACTTCATTACCGTTAATTTCTACCTTACACTTCTTTTCTACAACTTCGTTTGGTGCATCAAAGGTGTTCATGCTGTTCATGTTCTTTCCGGCAAGTACAAGGCCTTCTGCAGCGCTAATCTTCTTCAAGCCGTCAAGCTTAACAGTAACAGTACGTGCCTTATCAAGGTCAGCATTAGTCAAAGTAACAGTATAATCACCCTTCTTGTGAGAAGCCGATGCAGTAACAGCGTTTACAGTAGCATCATCAATACCAACAGTCTCGGTAGAAACAAAGCTTTCAAGATGAGTAGCATCCATGTGAGCCTTGTACATGTGGAATACATACCAGGTTGGAGTTTTAATCATCTTGGCGCCCTCAGTCAAAACAGGAGACTGAAGAACGTTCACAGCCTGAGCAATATTTGCAATACGAACGCGGTCGCAGTGATTATTAAAGATATTAAGAGTAATACCAGCAGCCAAAGCATCGCGCACAGTATTCTGCTGATACAAGAATCCAGGATTTGTACCCTTTTCAACAGCGTGCCAGGTTCCCCATTCATCAACAACAAGAGCAACACGCTTTTCAGGGTCGTATTTATCCATAATTTTGCCGTGAGTTTCAACAAGATAGTTCATCCAGCTGGCCTTGTTCAGGCATAAATACCAGCGTTTCTCGTCAAACTCAGCTGCAGGGGTACGCTCGTTCCAGCCCGGTTCAACAGTATAATAATGAAGCGAAAGTCCATCCATAAACTGAGCGGCATTCTTCATAACAACATCAGTCCAGTTAAAATCCCCTGCATTAGGACCACAGGCAATCTTAAAAATCTTATCAGGACCATACTGACGAACATAAGTCTGATAGCGGCGGTAAAGGTCAGCATAATATTCAGGGCGCATATTACCACCACAACCCCAGTTTTCGTTACCAACGCAGAACAAAGGAAGCTTCCATGGCTCTTTATGACCATTAGCCTCGCGAAGCTTACTCATAGGAGATTCGCCGCCAAAAGTAATATATTCAACCCATTCAGACATTTCCTGAACAGTACCAGATCCAACGTTTCCGTTTACATAAGGCTTACAACCAAGAGCCTCGCACAAACCAAAGAACTCGTGTGTACCAAAGCTGTTATCTTCTACAACGCCGCCCCAGTGAGTATTAATCATGCGTTTACGGGTTTCATAAGGGCCAATACCATCGCGCCAGTGATATTCGTCGGCAAAGCATCCGCCCGGCCAGCGAAGGTTTGGAATATCAATTTCTTTGAAAGCCTCCACAACATCCTTGCGGTAGCCGTTGATATTAGGAATCTTAGAATCCTTACCAACCCAAAAACCGCCATATATACATCGTCCAAGATGCTCGCTAAAGTGTCCGTAAATGTCGCGGCTAATCTGTTTCCCGTCGCGATTGCAGTTTACAACAACGTAATCCATCAAAATCCTCCAAAAAAGTCCTTTTCTTTCATAATTAGGTTAAACGTTTTACCTAGTACCCATTATAACAGATATTATAAAAAATGCACGCGTTTTTTTTGTATAAAAGTATTTATTTATTGAATGAAAAAAGAAGAAGGAGGGGGAAGCGCCTCCCCCTAAAACCCGCTCTTCACATCAAAAAAACACCTTTTCACCCCAAAAAGCATAAATTCTGGCTCTTTTTCATAGAAATTTATGCTTTTTTCACCAAAATTCTCTCATTTTTCCGTTTTACGGGCCTCAAATCCATATAAAATAGTCAGTTTTCACCAAAAATACCTGCTTTTGACCTCAAAATTCACTTTTAGACATAAAAAAAGCATAAATTCCACTCTTAAACCAAGCGAATTTATGCTTTTTACAAGAATTCTATAAAAAAAATCACACTTTTATCTGAGAAAGCACCTGTCCTATAGGTTCATGAATAACCAGAGTAGCATAATCATCTTTAGAAGTCACAGATTTATTCAAAAGCACCAGATTCTTTCCATGAAAATAATCCACAAACGACGCAGCTGGGTAAACAATCAGCGAGGTGCCACCAATAATGAGCGTGTCTGCAGCGGCAATGGCGTGGACAGCACCGCTTATAACCTGGTCATCAAGGCCTTCTTCGTATAAAACTACATCAGGTTTTACAAGGCCACCACATTTTGTACAACGCGGAAGACCATCTGGAGCCTTGTCGCTGGCGGCAATAAAGGTTTCATCATAAAACTCGCCGCATTGCATACAATAATTACGTAAAGTACTGCCGTGGAGCTCGTAAACAACCTTGCTGCCGGCCTTCTGGTGAAGTCCATCTATATTCTGGGTAACAACAGCCTTGAGTTTTCCTGCGGCTTCCAGTTCTGCAAGCTTGTAGTGTGCTGCATTTGGCTCAAAGCCTGTAGGAAGCAGCTTGGCACGATAAAAACGATAAAATTCCTTTGTGTCATGAAAAAAGAACGAACGGCTTATGATTGTTTCCGGCGGATACTTCCACTGCTGGTTGTAAAGACCGTCAACACTGCGAAAATCCGGGATTCCAGATTCTGTAGAAACCCCCGCACCGCCAAAGAAGACGATGTTGCTTGATTCGTCGATTATTTTCTGGAGCTGGGAGATTTTATCATCCATATGTGCCTCCTTTTACGTGGATTGCCACGCACTTCGTGCTCGCAATGACGTGGCAATCTATTTAAGACAAGATCTGTCTAATCTATCAAATCCATCAGTCAATTTTTTGGCTATTTCTACGAGCTTTGCCAAATCCCCTTTGCGGCCACCTTCGATGTTAAGTGGCATTACAGGGTCGTGCAAGCTCAAGCGCAAAAGCATCCAGCCCTGAACATCTGCACCTTTGAAAGAAAGACGAACACCTTCGTAAGACTGTGGCATTTCGTAACCTGCTGCAGCGGCGCGTTTTTTGAACTCTTCAAGAACCTTCTGACCGTAGGCTTTGAAATCTTCTCCTGCAATCTTAAAGCGGAACTCACCCTCTTCTACAAGTGGTGGAAGCTTTTCTATTAAGCTGTCTAGTTTTTTACCTGTAGCGGCAGCCTGTGCCAAGGCAATTACAAGCTTTACTGCAAGGAATGCACCGTCATCAAGGAAGTAGTTATCTTTGAGGGCACCGTGACCTGATGTTTCCATAGCAAGCGGAGCAACAGTTCCAGCCGCATTAAGTTCCTTCTGCTTGTTGATAACATTCTTATAACCGCGCATATAGCAAAGATGCTTGAGACCCAACACTTCCTGCAGGAACCAGGTCAAACGGTCACTTGTTACGCTATCGGTAATAATTGTGCTGCCCGGATATTCAGGAGCAAGAATTGCAGCAATCATAGCAATAATAGAATCGCGGTTTACTTCGCTGCCATCGCTCAAAACTGCGCTCATTCGGTCAACGTCTGTATCAAAAATCAAACCAAGATCTGCTTTGTTGGTCAAAACTGCATTGCGGATAGCTTCCATAGCCTGTTTATTTTCTGGGTTAGGAATATGATTTGGGAACATGCCGTCTGGTTCAAGGAACTGGCTTCCTGCTGTATCTGCGCCAAGTGGCTGTAAAATTTTATCTACAAAGAATCCGCTGGCACCGTTTCCGCTGTCTACTACAATGTGAAGACCAGCAAGAGGCTTATCTCCTTTGCCAAGGCCTGTAAGAGCGCTTGCAATTTTACCGCGAAGATAATCGCCGTAAACACCAAGCAAATCAAAGGTTGGAACCTTTTTTACAGCGGCAACATTCATTGTATTTTCTACATAATGCTCTGGAAGCTTAGATGCAATTTCGAGCACAGCAGTAATATCTTCGTGCTCAAGACCTCCATCAGCATCAAAAAACTTAATTCCGTTACGATTATATGGAAGATGGCTTGCAGTAATCATTGCAGAGCCGTCGTATTTAGTCTGATCAAAAACAATAGACATGAACATTGCAGGTGTTGTAGCCATGTTACAGTTTACAACCTTAGCTCCGGTACTCAAAATGCCTGCAATCAAACCATCGGCAAGAGCTGGGCCCGAAACACGGGAATCACGGCCTACGCCAATAACAAGACTTCCCGCAGCCTTCTTTTTTTTGCCGCTAAGCCAGCTTACAAAAGCACAGCCAATTTTTGATGCAATGTCCGGGGTAAGATTTACATTCTCGCCCTCTACGCCTTCTATAGCAACTCCGCGAACGTCACTTCCGTTCTGCAGCTTCATTAAATCCATTTTTTCCTCCTGAATGATTTTTCATTATAGCACAAATTCTGCGATTTTAATATACTAATCTTCATGGACGACAAAGAGTACTATTCATTAATGAACCGTTCCTCGTCATGGATTCTTAAGCAGGCTGTTAAAGGGAAAAAATCTGCAAAAGATGATGGCACTCAAAAAAAAGAGCCTTTCGCCGGCAGCCAGACTTACACAGGTCTAGAACTACGCCAGGGAAAGGCCGATGCAGAAATGCTTATTGAAAAGCAGGATTAATTAGATTCTGTAACAGTCGTTACAATCTCAAAATTTTCCATTGCAAGCAATACAGAAGGATTCTCACATGTAGATGTACACTGGAATTGATAATCATGTGCAGGCCGTGTTGTTACAGAGTCATCTTCATCAAAGAATGGCGGCTGAATTTTCACAAATACATAAGTTCCAGACTGAGTGAATGCATCGCCTTCAATGAGTAGCTTGGTGACATTTCCTGAAACTGCTTTTGTATTACTAAGTGGATGGAAATTCTTCCAGTCAGAATTCATATTTGACGTATATTCAGCTCCATCATAAATTTCACCATCAAAGTAATTTGATGAAACAAAATTAGTTCTAGTTAGAGCACCTCTAATATTCTTATATGCCTTTACTGTTCCAGACAAAGCAACACTGACTGTTTCACCACCTTTAAACTCATACATAGTTCCTTGTGAATTTAACAAAGGTTTCTTAAACTCGTAACGATATGGATATGTATCCTTTGTATTTTCATCATAATTCTTTCCCAAACCAAAGACAAATGTTTTTGATTCTGCAGGGAAAATATAATAATCAAGGCTCTGAACTTTTAAAGTTTTTGTGGAATCTGTGTCTCCATCCTGCCCATCAAAGAAGAAAAGAACTGTATTATAATCTTTTGGATTCTGAATAAAATTCAAAGGCATTACAAAAGTATAATAACCTTCTTCAGGAACACTTGAGTTATCAACATTGATACACTCATTTCCTGCATAAAGAGCAGTGGCGTTCATTTCTGCCCAGTCTTCAGTTCTTAATTCATAATAGAACTGGTTGAATGTTACAGGTTTAGAATCAGTGCTGGCAACTTTCATAACAAATACAACTGTATCACCGGTTACCAGGGATTTTCCATTAAGTACATTCTTAAGCGAAACATCATATATGAATCGATTTGAATCGGAACGTTTATTAAATACAAGCTGCTGAGTATCAGAAGCTCCGGAAGAACCTTCTTCACTTGTTGATGTCAAAAGACTTCCGTAAACCTCTTCATCAATTTTTGTCTTGGTTGTATCATCATCACCGGAACCTTGCTCGTTATTTCCTTCCTCTGGATCAGGATCCGTGCTCGTACCTGAGTTTGGATCTGTTTCTGGATCAGTATCGGTGTTAGGGTTTGTTATTATTTCTTCTTCCTGATTATTATTTGGATCATCATCAGGTTCTTCTGCAAAAGTGATTGAATTTATACCAATAATCGGCAGTCGGCCTGAACATCCAATAGTTGCATTGTTCATTTTCTTTTGAATTGAAAGAGGATATGAAAAAGGATATTGTTCATCACCTAACAAGCTGGTAACATCACAAATACCTTCATCATTAAAATCCAACGGAACATAGTTTATAGTTTCTTTTTCAGTTTTTTCATCATATTCTCTTATGGCCTGATAAAAATCAAAATCCCAGAAATGAGATTCTTCTTTTAGTTGAAAGCTTAATTTTGTAAACTCTGTCCAAGCCGAAGGATCCTGATCTTTATATCCAGAATATATTGCCTCATTATCTTCTTCTGTTTTATCTTTGAAATAGTAAGTATAAGTTGAAGTATTTGTTTTTTCATCTATTTCTTCATACTGAGCAAAGACCACAGGAATATCATCAGGCTTAGAAATTTTGATTGGCATAGGCTCTATGCCGTCTTTATATTCAAGAATAATATCAAAATCAGAATAGTCATATTCATAAGTGTGCTCCAGGAACATTTCTACATATGTAGTTTCACCAGGCGAAACTACAATATTTTCTTTTTCACCAGAAAGAACAAGCAGAGCCTTTTCATATGCATCCGGATTATCTTGGTCTAATAATATTGAATCGGAATAGACATCTATCATTATTTTATATTTTTGATTTGCAGGAAGCTTGTCGAAATAAATATGAAATTTAGCATCATCCATTTCATCAGGGTTTACATCTTCAAGCTGTTCAAACTTTGCTGCGTAGAAACCGCCATCACCTTTTATTTGAACAAGGAAGCTATAAAGCATCAGGTTTTCTTCAATGATGACCGTTTCGTCATTACCTTTTGTGAAGTCGTCTTCAACTTCTTTGGAAATTGCATCATTTCGTAAAGCAATTATTTCTGCTATTGGAATAGAAAAATTGACCTGGCCCTTTTTATTAAAACCATTAAAATTACAAGAGCAAACCAGAATAGCAGTCAGCAATAATGTTAGACCAAAGATTTTTTTCATAATCAAATCTCCTGTGCGAATAAAATAACATCTCTCTGCTTTACTTTTTTTGAATATGTTTTGGATGAGTATATTTTATAGCATAAAAGGGAATAATACAAATAAAACCTTAAAATACAAAGAAATAATAGTACTACTCTACTTCTACCCATAAAGCAGGAACTACACCCGCATCTCGTTTGTTGACATTATTCCAATTTCTATAACTACCATCACCTTCTATATTGAAACTAGATTGTCCCTGGGTAACTGAAGAACTAGAACTACTGCTACTATTACTACTATTTATAGTCCCTTCGCGAAGCCACCACCAACCTCCATTCCCAATTGGTCCCCATGCGTAATTAGCCTTTGCAAATTCTGTTACTATACGACGGCGCCTAGCATTTGAAGAAGTATAATTTCCCAAATATTTATTAACCTCTCTTTCGCTAAGCAAAAATACCTTATCATCTCCATCTTGATGATTTCCATTTATTCTAGTGATTACAATTCTATTTTGTGAATTCTCTGTGAAAGCCGTTTGCAAAAATCCTTTGCCAGTCCAATCAATATTGAGCTGAGAATCAGGTTCTTCGCCTTCACTTGTGATATATTGATTTGGAATTCCATTTAAATATGCCCTGACATTTGAATATATATAATCATTTGGTCGAATAGTAGCTGGTCTATTTTTTAGTCTCCTGTCAGGACTTATCCCATAATTATTAGTAGTAGAATAATTCTCTCTATATCCATAAAACGGCATATCAGCCGTTACGATATTTTCAGAAATTAAAAACACAGAATAAATTCCAGATCCATTCATTTTGTCATCTACCAAAACCCATTTTATTGGTTCTAGTTTAAAATATGAATCTTTTCCGGTTTCAAGTTGATTAATGGAGCTACTACCACATAAATGCACAAGCGTTTTTATATAATACTCGCCATCATCTCCCAAATAATAGGTATGTCCACCCATTACCATTTGTTTTGTTTCATCAACTTCAACATTTTCGTCTTTTATAGATTTAGGCCAAACGCCAAAATGATAATAGATTCCACTAGTTCCATTGGAGCCAGGTGTTCCTTTTGGGAGTCTCTCAGGTTTTTCATAGAAATTATAATTATATTGGGCTGTGAAAGTTATATCTTCGACACCAAAGGTTTCTGGAATTGTATTATCCCATCCATTTGAAAAATAACTAGGATGTGTAGGAGTATCTGGAACCGTAAAGCTTCCGCCATAGCGACCACTTATTGTTTTTTCTTTTGAATCATCAGAGAACTTTCCACGTTCAGAATTAAATGTATATGTAATTTCTTTTCTATCATAATAAATATTTATCTGAGTAGAACCGTCGGCTGCAATTATGCCTTGATTAAAACTCGTTATAGTAAGACCTGGATCATCATAAGCAACTGCCATTGTCTGAGTATTTGTCGTTCCATGAAGAATCTCCGAAGTTTCTGTATATTCATCATCATCAGTATTTTGCACCCAATGTATTACCTTATACTCGGTATTTGGATCTGCGTTCCATTCTGCAGTAAACGAAGCTCCTGATAATCCAAAAGTGGAAGGAACCTCATTATCCCAACTATCAAAAAGATAACCTGTTTGGGTTGGATTTTCTGGAGCAATAACACTTGCACCGTATTTTCCTTTTATTGTTTTTTGTGTTTCATTATTTTCCCATGCACCAGAAGTAGAATCAAAAGTATATGTTACTGTATTTCTGTTATAATTTATTCTTATTACTGTAGAACCATCAGGCTCAATTACTCCCTGGTTAAAGCTTTGAACTGTAAAACCTGGATATGTTTTTGCCTGTGCTTTAGTTTGAGTTAATGTTGTGCCTGCTAAAAACTGAGTATCTGCAGTTACCTTTGTATATTCATTATTATCAATATTCTGCTGCCAATGCTCGACTTTATAAACTGTATCTGTCGAAGCTAGCCATACAGCAGAAAAACTCTTTGCTTCTGTGCCAAAGGATTCTGGAACTTCTTCGCTCCAACCGCCAAAAACATAACCAGTCTTTACAGGAGCGCCAGGAGCAGTTACTGAACATTCATATAAGCCGCTGACAGTTTTATTATCAGAAGAGCCATTCCAGTTTCCGCCATTTGCAGTAAAAATGTATGATATTGAATTTCGCGTATAATAAACAGGAACAACAGTGCTGCCATCTGGAGCAATTTCTTTTTGAGTTATGTCCTCTACTGTAAATCCTTCGTATTCTTTTGCTGTTGCAACAGTCAATTCGCCAGTAGTTCCAACAAGATTCTGACAATCATCATCTATTCTTTCATAATCAGAACCGTCCATATTTTGCAGGTAGTATTCAACCTTATATAAAGTGCCAGTTCCAGGGAGCCAGTTGGCAACAAAAGTTATATCACTCGCACCAAAGGTTTCTGGAACATCACTACTCCATTTGCTGAATGTATAACCTGTCTTTACAGGATTTTCTGGAATATCAAGAGCCGCTCCATAAAGTCCTGTTTTAGTTTGATCAGCAGAATCTTCATTCCAGTTTCCACCTTCGGCCTTAAATATGTAAGTTACTGATTTACGATTATAATAAAGTTTAACTACTGTAGTTCCGTCTCTTTTTATTTTTTGCTGATCTATTTTTTTTGATGTAAATCCTTCAAACTCCTTTGCCTGCGCCTGTGTTTTTGCAAGAGAGATTCCCTGTAAAATCTGAGTTTCCTGAGCATCAAGCTCGTAGGATTTTCCGTCTAAAGCTTGTTTCCAGTGCTCTACCTTATAATCAACCTCTATGTCACTAACATTATCCATAACATCCTGGAAAAAATTACTGCAACCATAAAACATCGACAAAATAAAACAGGCTGCAACAAACATAAATAATTTAAAACTTTTACAACTAGAACTTTTCATATTTCCTCCTTGCTAAAAGCTAAAGACATATATCAAACCAAGTCTTCCACCAACAAAAAGAAAGCTTTCTGTTTTTTGCGGTATAAGACAAAAAGTTGGAGACAATTCTATCTCTAATGAATTATTTAAAAATTTAGGATTTTTAAAACGGAATGAAGGGCATAACTGCATTTCAAAATCTACATAAGCCCTTAATGGCATTTTTCCATAGCCTTCTTTAATTTCTGCCCCCTGATAAAGAATGCCCATTTCTACAGAAGGTTGGAATGCAAAACCTGCGTTTCCTAAAGGCTTGTAAAACCATAAACCTAATAAAGAAGTAAATTGCCAGGCAGAAAGAATTCGTTCATCTTTAGGAATAACAGAAGAATAATGAACTCTTATTGATTGACCAAAATTTTGGAAAAAAGAAAACTCAGCACTTACTCCGCCTCCAGAAGCATTTAAAAAATAACTGGCAGCATCTCCAACTGGGACCTGGCTAATTCCATAAACACCGGTTCTGACATGCTGAGCAAAAACAGACGGAGTTACAAAGAAGAGGATAATTGATAATAAGATAATTTTACAAAATACTTTTTTGTTAATTGTAATACTTTTTATCAATAACATAGAACAATTATAAACTATGATTATTGATTTAACAAACTTTTTATTTTGAGAATAAAATAATCAAATTTTTGCTGGTTAAAATCTTCTAAGCTTAATTGCCCCAAAGGAGCAGATTTCGTGGCAGCAGAAGCAGTGGATACATTTTGTTTTGTCGCTGACACGGGCGGTGCCGTTTGGGCCTTCAAGATCAATTATATGTGGTGGGCAAATTTGTTCGCAGCGACCGCACATTCTGCATTTTTTGAAATTGAAATGAGGGGTTTTGATAAAGTATTTTTTTGCAATTAAGTCGAACCATTTTGGGAGCATGTTGCTTAAGGTTTGGGCTGGATCCTGAACAATTTTGAATGTGAGGCAGCGGCATTCTTCGCGAGAAGCTCCAATTGTTTTAATTTCGTTATCTGACTTGAGCCAGTATCCACGCTGCAGGGCCTGCTCCAGATACATAATTCTGTGAGGATCATAACCTACAAGCGAAGCACATTCCCAGTCCAATGCAAGAAGGTTGTCTGATGCCGCAAGGAATCCAAGTTTTTTAGGATCGCCTGAACCGGGGCCACCGGGACCTTCCATGCCAACAATTGCATCCATAATTGCGTAGTCGGCATTCGCGGCTATGTTCAAATCTATAATATAGTTTCCAAAATCTTCTTTGTTCGGAAATCGGTAATGAGTTTTTGCTTTATCGAGTCCTATTACAAGACCAAACAAATTCTTCATTGCTCCGGTATATGACATGAGCTGATGTGTTTTAAGCTTACAAAGAGAAACTACAATATCTGCCTGTTCAAACTGCTCAGCAAATTCAAACTGCTTAACCTGTACGCCTTCGGGACAAGGAACAACTACGGGGTTATGAAAATCGGCCCACTCGCCGCCATTATAAATAACCTGATCGTACATTCCGGTGAGCTTTGCAGAGGTTGTGGAATTTGCAATTGCAGGAGACTCGCCTACTAAAACTTTTTCTGCACCGCGCTCCAAAAATGCTTTTACAGCAGCACCAACTACAACAGGATGAGTTCCAACTGCAAGCTCGGGCTTTTTAGGATAAAGAATATTTGGCTTTAATAAAACAACCTTTCCCTTTACATCGGGCGGAGGCAAAAGTTCCATCATCCTTCTGATGCAGGAATAAACATCATCGAATAAGTACTCGTTGCATTTTTGCAGGGCGACAGTTTTTGTCATAGCTCTCCTCTAGACAAAATTATATGGAGTTGCCTGATATACGTAGTAGTTGAGCCAGTTTGAGTAGAACAAGTGAGCAGTTGCTCTCCAGTAACTTGTTGGCATGCGGTTCACATTGTTAGTAGGAAAGTAATTCTTTGGAAGCGGAACCTTCATGCCTTTATCGGTATCGCGGTAATACTCCTGGGCTAAAGTCATTGTATCATATTCAAGGTGACCTGTCATAAATATTTCGCGGTTATCTTTTGATTTGATAATTGTAACACCAGCTTCGGCACTTTCGGCCAGAATAACAAGCTGACGGCATTTTTCAACATCCTCTTTATGAAGTGTTGTATGACGACTCTGAGGAATTGGGAAAGTATCATCAAAACCTCGAAGAAGAGGATCTCCTTCTACAGCACGTTCATTCATAAAAATACCAGACATCTTTTTTTCAAGCGGATATTTTTTAATTCCGTAATGATGGTACAAGCCTGCAAATGCGCCCCAGCACAAATACAAGGTAGAGAAAACATTTTCGCGGGCATAGTCCATAATTTTGCAAAGCTCTTTCCAGTAATCAACAGATTCAAAAGCAAGCTGTTCAACCGGAGCGCCTGTAATTATCATTCCGTCAAATTTGTGATTATAAAGCTCGTTAGAAGGAATATAGAATTTATCAAGATATCCTTCGTCTGTATTTTTACTTACATGATTTTCCATACGCACAAGAGAAATTTCAATTTGCAATGGAGTATTTCCTAAAAGGCGCAGAAGCTGAGTTTCTGTTACTTCTTTTGTAGGCATAAGATTTACAATTGCAATCTTGAGCGGACGAATATCCTGAGTAGAGGCACGCTTTTCTGTCATGACAAAGATATTCTCTTGTTCAAGAATTTTACATGCAGGTAAGTCTGATTGAATCTTTATTGGCATGGCGTCCTCCTTTGGCTTCTTTTGTCATTGTCGGGCTTGACCCGGCAATCACTGCCTATTATAGCAAAATAGACATTTATATGCTATAATATTTTTTAATATGGAAATCCAAAATGACAGAAAGGCTGCAATAAAAAAGCTTAAACTTCTTACTTACAATTCAAAATCAAATATCGACTCATTCAGACAAAAGATGGAAGAAGCTTTTACAACTACATTTCTGCCAAATGGTGTTGAACGTTCAGAATACAAATACGGAAACATTGACTGTGATATTCTTGCTCCAGAAATTTATTCTTCAAACCGCATAATGATTTATATTCACGGCGGATGTTTTTCCGGTGGCTCACGCAAGGCCTACAGGACCTTCTGTTCATCTCTTGCAACAAAATGCTATTGCCGTGTTGTAATTCCAGAGTTCAGACTTTCTCCAGCTTATCCGTGTCCTGCTGCCATAGAAGATATTCAGGCAGTGTTCCGTTCGCTTTTTACAGAAGAACAGATTCAAGCTTCACTTAATACAGAAAAAGGAACTACTCCAAAGCTCCCGGAAATTATTATTGCCGCAGACGGTTCTGGTGCAAGCATTGCATGTGCGCTTTTGTATAATCTTCGTGAACGCTATAGAACCTGCATAAGTCATGTTGTATTTTTTAGTCCATGGCTTGATCTTTCTCCAAGTTCAAAAATCATGTCTTCAAAAAAAATCAACGACGAAGTTCTGACTCTGGATACTTTCAAAAAAAGCGTTACCGATTACACATATATTGAAAATACAAAAATATCATCTGTATCTCCATTGCTTGCCGAAGACGAACAGCTCAAAGGATTTCCTCCTGTATTTATTCAAATGGGTTCAAAAGAAATTCTTCTTGATGATGCAAAAGAATTTGCTGCACGCCTCAAAGAAAACGGAAGTAAATGCGAGCTTGATATCTGGAAAAATATGATGTTTATGTTCCAGATGGCAGATGAATATTTACACGAATCTCACCTTGCACTTGATAAGGTTGGAAAGGTTGTTACACAAGATTCTGCCGGAATTGAATCTGTAGAAATACAGAACAAACCAAAGCTTGAACACAGCCTTCATTCAGAAGCATAAAAACAGGAGCGTTGCATGGAACTTCTTTCTCCTGCAGGAAATGTTGAAAAACTTTATTACGCCTACGCTTACGGTGCCGATGCCGCTTACATTGGACTTAAGAAATTTTCTCTTCGTGTAAAGGCCGACAATTTTTATGATGATGAATATAAAAAAGTTGTTGAACTTAAAAAACAATTTCCTGGAAAAAGACTTCATTGTGCTTTAAACATTTCTTTTCATGATGATGAAATTGATGCGTTAAAACAAAACCTTGATTATTTCAAACTTTACCCTATTGATGCTTTTATTGTTCAGGATATTGGAATTGTTCCGTTGTTGCAAAAAGAGTTTCCTGGCGTTCAGCTTCATTTGAGTACTCAGTCTAGCTGTGTAAATTCTGAAGCTGTTAAGCTTTACAAACAACTTGGATTTTCAAGAATTGTTTTGGGACGTGAAATTTCTTTAGACCAGATTAAACGAATTAAAGATACAGTGCCTGATATGGAGCTGGAGGCCTTCTGCCACGGAGCAATGTGTATTGCTTATGCAGGACGTTGTCTCATGAGTGCATATCTTACAGGCCGCAGTGCCCAGAGCGGATTTTGCAGTCACACCTGCCGATGGAATTTTAATGTTGATACAGCAAAAGCAATTGCACAAAGCGGACTTCTTACAATAGAAGAAGAACAGCGCAAGGGCGAAAAGTTCCCGATTTTTGAAGGGGAAGATTTTACTGCAATTTTGTCGTCAAAAGATTTGCGCATGATTGAACACCTCAAGGATTTTAAGGATGCCGGAGTTGATTCCCTTAAAATTGAAGGCCGAATGAAAAGCATTTATTATGTTGCAATGGTGACCCGTGCTTACAGAAAGGCCCTTGATGTTCTTGAAGGAAAAATCTCTGCCGATGATGCTCAGCCATTTATTGATGAGCTTGAAAATGTAAGCCACCGCGAAAGCACAACAGGATTTTATTACAACAAAGCCGAAGCTGATGAAACTACTATTGGCGCAAGCGACAGTAAGTATCAGCTGGCAGCACAGATGAAAGAAGAAATAACTGGTGACGATTTTGAAAAGATTTACGAGTTAGGACAGACTAACTTCAAGAAGTTCAACGACGATCTTGCAGCAATGCATCCTGGTGCACGCGAAGCCCGCCTTAAAGATTTAGAGATTCACACAGACCGACGCGTTATTCCTTTTGAAAAGAAAGAAGGCTGGCACATGTATTCGTGCGTTCCGCTCAACATGATTAAGGCCGACGAAGATATTGAATTTGTTTCACCTGATTTTGTATGCGTAACCGCAAAGCCCGATGAGTTTGCATTAATTAACCCGGAAACAGGAACAAAGCTCAACTGGGTTTGCGACGGCCATGCATGTGTAGTTTATTCAAAATATGAATTACCAGCCGCCAGTCTTTTAAGAACACTCGACCCTGATTATGTTGAAGGACAGATTAGGGATACTGGAAGATAGATTATTTTCCTACACAGAAATTTGCAAAGATTGAACCAAGAACATCGTCTGGGGTGATGGCTCCTGTTACTTCTCCAAGAAAATCCAAAGCATCTTCAAGATCCTGAACTACCGCATCAAGAGTATAATTATCTTCGGAAGTTAAAAGCGCATGACGTGCCGATTCCAATGCTTCTGATACAGCCGCCTTCTGACGAGCAGAACCAAGACCTGCCTGAGAGCGTTCTGTTGAAATACCCTGCTTGAGGATTGATTCTATCTGGTTGAAAAGGTCGCTTAGGCCGGTGCCGGTTTTGGCGGAGAGATGGATTTCTGGTAATGGATTGCTTCGTCGCTCCGCTCCTCGCAATGACGTTGAGATATCAGTTTTTGTCCATACAACAATCAAAGGCACGGAACAATTCGTTATAAACTTTTCATCCTCTTCATTCATACCTTCAACCGAATCTATCAAATACAAAACAAGATCTGCATCTTTTACAAGGTTTTTAGAAAGTTCAACGCCCTGGGCTTCTACAACATCTTCTGTGGCGCGGAGGCCTGCAGTATCAAATAGGCGAACAGGAATACCATTAATGCCTGCCCATGATTCAAGCCAGTCGCGGGTAGTTCCTTCTACATCGCTTACAATGGCACGCTCTTCTTTTAAGATTGCATTGAACAACGAAGATTTTCCTGCGTTAGTACGGCCTGCAAGAACTACGCGTGCTCCATCCTGATAAAGCTTCTCGCCCTGCCAGGAGGCCTCAAGTGTTTCAAGACGCTTTACAGCATCTTCAAGATCCTGGCGGTTAAAGGTATCTGCAATTGTTTCTTCATCTTCGGGATACTCAATTTCTACTTCAATTGCAGCAAGTGTATCTACTAAAAGCTTTTTAATTGAATCAATTTCTTTGTAAAGAGAACCGGCAAGTCGACCTGCTGCATGAGAGCGTGAATCATCTGTATGACTGTCTATAATTTCGCGAACAGCTTCTGCTTTTGTTAAATCTGTTTTGCCGTTTATATATGCGCGGAAGGTATATTCACCTCTGTTTGCCTGGCGGAATCCGCTTTTGAGCATGAGGTTTTGAATTGCAGTAACAACGGAAGGACCGCCGTGGCACATAATCTCTACCATGTCCTCTCCAGTGTAAGATTTTGGAGCGCGGTAAACGGCACACATTACTTCATCGATTTTTTTGTCATTGTCAACAATCCAGCCATACACAACTGTGTTTCCAGGGGCCTCAAGCAAGGCACGCGGACGTGAAAAAACCTTGCTTACAAGTTCAATACAGCCCTTACCCGAAACACGTACAATTCCAAGTGCGGCCGGCGCAAGTGCTGTTGCAATAGAGGATATAGGTTCTTCTGGTGTGTACTGGTCAAGTGCCATACCTAGTTATGATACCGTTTTACATTTGAGTTTTGCAATAACGGAGAGTAATAAACATCATCATCTTCGGCATAAAGATTTAAGATACTGTCCAAAACAGACAAATCCATGTCTTCGGTACCACTTACAAGAGGCTTCATTGTTGTACCAATTGCAGGCTTTTTAAATTCCCAGGATGACTCATGTGCAGTTCCGGTAAAGCTTTCGGTATCGGTAATATCAGGTGGGGTAATTCCATATTCACCCGAATTGTTCCAGCACATATAACCACGGTTTAAAGAATCTCGAACTCCAAAGAATTCCTTGCGAATATATTCTTCATCGTAATATTGTTTGTCGTAACTAACACCAAGATAGAAAGACTGAACCCATGGACGAATAAGTGCTCTGTTTCTTACCATGATTGTATTTCGGAACGAACCGTAATAATAAATTCTATAAGTTCTGTCTGCGTAAGGTGCGTAATTTAAGAAGGTCTGCTCAAAGTGGCTTGGATAGAACATCGGACCAATAACATCAACATACTCTGCCAAAAGCTCCGAATCCTGACCGGTGCGTGTACCACTGCGGTACCAGCCGTTTGCACCATAAATATCAATTCCAATTGGGGCATTTATATTTTCGCGGGCATACGATAGGAACGAAATAAGCGCACTTTCTTTGTCCATGCCTTTATCCTGCCAGCGATATTTTGCGTTATAAAGATTTAATCCGTCTGTTGGGAAGCGGATATAATCAAACTGAATTTCATCAAAGCCGCGGGCAATCAATTCCTTTGCAACTGCAATATTGTATTCCCAGACTTCTTCGGAATATGGATCAACCCAATGCTCATCATAATACTGAGTTTCTGTTCCTGTTACGTTTCCTTCTTCATCTACAATATCTTCGTAGCCTTTAATTCCAGTCCATACGCGGTTGTATTTATTATCCCAAACTGCGTACTTTCCGTTTCCGTATTTTGTAAGACAGCGATCCTTGAAAGTTACAATTCGCGCAATAAGATATATATTTTCCTTTTTAAATTCATCAATAAATTTTTCAAGATCTACTGCATAGTTTGAAACTGTTCCTTTTTCCAAAAGCAGAGGATCCTTTGTTCTGTAACGCAAATATCCGTAATCGTCTTTCATATCAATTACGAGCGCATTCATGTTACGGTCTTTTACAATTTTCTTAAACTTTTTAATTCCCTCATTATTGCGGCACTGATAAGCCGAAGCATAAACTGCTTTTTTACCGTTTGCCTTTTCTGCATAAGGCGAATTGATTGTTCCTGGATAAAGCAGCCAAAGCTCGTTGAGCAAAATGCCTTTTCCAAAACCGCTGCGTGACTGACCAATCCAGGCTGTGTTAATCATTCCAGGAACTACTGCGAACGCTTTATTCCAATCGTTGAATTTTACAGGAGAGCCCGGACTTGTAAGAGTGTTTATATCAAGGGAACCAATTCCTTCAAGATGAGTATAAACAAGAACATCATCCATCAACGAAAGTCCGTCCAAAGAATCTACAGGCTCTGAACCCTTGTAAATCATTGTGCCCTGCTTTGTAGCCCAATCAAATTTATAAAGACAAGGAATATATGACTGCGACAAATAAAGCTCTGTATACTGTGAACCGTCGGCATTTGTTCGTAAAACAGGAAGGATATCTGCAATTTCATCTGGCGAAGAAAGCGACTGCATTTTTAAAAACCCGTCTTCAACATCATTCCACATTGCTTTTTGTTTATCAGGCATAATGTACGAAAGTCCAAAAATTGGATGAGTCATAAATACAACAGTCTCGCCTTCAAATGTAGCAACTGCAACTGCTTTTACACCAGGAGTTGTTTTACTCATAGAACCAAGAGCCTTCCAGCTGTCGCCACCATCACTTGAATAATAAACGCTGTCTTTTGTTGCAGTAACCATCTGCATATTATTCAACGGGTTTACACCAAAATCCTTGAGCTCCTGAATCTGCTTTACAAGAGTTGTTTCTTTTCCGTTATATTTTTTGATTGTTAAAAACGGAAGTCCGTTATCTTTTTCTATATATGTTTTAAAATCTTCTGTATAAAAAAGTCCCTTTTGAGTTCTTATGTACCAGCCTTCTTTATAACCTGCAATTGAGTTTCCAATAAACTCAGGCATCTTTACCTTTACAAGCTGATCTACACGAGCTTCTGTCCAAAGCGGAATAACAATATTAGAAGAGGTTACTTTAAATAACCCCGAATCTGATCCAACAAGAAATATATCTGCTTCGCCCTGAGCTTCTGCCGTAGCCGAAACTTTTTCTGGCAGTTGATATAAAGGTTTTGTATTTTGTGCATATATAATCTGCAAGGGCAGACACAAAAGCAACATTATTTTAATGAGGAAATTTTTCATGTTTAAATTATCGGCAGAATTTAGGGTCTTGTTTAAAAAAAATATTCCCGTGCACAAGCACGGGAAATCCAATTAAACAATCTGATCCAATGTATCTACAACTGCGGAATCGTAGAATTGTGGCTGTTCGCGCAGCTTTTCAATAGCAGTTTCCTTATCCATTGCCTGACGATAATTACGACGGCTGGACATAGAAACATAAGTTTCTGCTACACGGATAAGGCGTGCAATCTGTGGAATGTCATCGCCCTGAAGTCCGTTAGGATATCCAGAACCGTCCATGTTTTCGTGGTGCTTTTTAGAAGCATCATCAAATACCTGCCAGTATTTCTTTGGAACGAAATCAAGATACTTTTCTGCAATGTTTACGTGGTTATGCATTTCTTCCTTCTGTTCATCAGACAGAGTGTCAGCTTCCCAAATAGAAGGATCTACTCCAAGGAAACCTGCATCGTAAATCATAGCGGCACAGAAGTTGAGCATTGCATTGCCCTGAGAAAGTCCCAGTGCCATTGAAAGCTTATATACAAGTTCACTAACGTTCTTTGAGTTATTCTTACGGTTTGTTACCTGGTCAATTTGTGCACCAATTTCTTCACACTTAACTGCAAGCTGCTTTAATTCTTCTTCGTCTTCTGGTGTAAATGTTACATCTGGTAAAGCGGCAGCTGGTGCCCAGGTAGAAGTTCCTGCAAGCTTAAGAGGAGCACTCTGACCATAAAGATCTGTTGCACCACCAAGCATAATTCTGTTTGTATTGCCTGTATTTTCTGCAATAAGACGGAATGCCTGCATATACTGTTCCTGGCGTTCTGCCTGCTGCTTCATACTGCGGCGTGCAATTACAATTACAACAAGAACAATTATAAGAATAAGAAGTGCAATACCTACAATAGCAAATACCATGATTTTTGTAGATTTTGTCTGAGCTTTTGTAGATTCACTCATTGTATCTGAAATACCGGCAAAACCTTCCTGAATTGCCTTGAGGTTCTTTTCTGAATTTTCATTTGATTTAGCAAGCTCTTCGGCCTGAGTTTTCATGCTTTCGGCAAGCTCTGCATTTGATTCTGCCTGTTTTGTAAGAGCTTCGTTCTGCTTAGAAATTGCTTCATTCTGCTTTTCCAAAGCCTGAGTCTGCTGTCTGATTGACTGCTGCTCTTCTTTATGGCGTTTATCTTGAGCGGCCTGATCTGCAGCACGTTCTGCCTGTCGCTGATTTTCTGCTGCAATCTTCTGCTTTTCATCTATTTGAGCAAGGAGCTTTTCAATCTTTGTATTCTTTACATCAGGATACTTTTCGAGCATGATGTTTACTTCGCTCAAAGCAGCTCCATCATATTTTGCAAGAATAGAGTTAAGCTTTTCGGCATAAACAAGCTTTGCTTCACTAATAACTGATGCACGCAGTGTTGAAGAAGTTTCTTCATTCATCATCTGGAGTGCGCCATTGACCTTTTTATAGGCGGTTTCAATATCGCCCTCGTCCATAGCATCTTCTGCAGCAGTAAGCTGTTTTTTTACAAGAGCAGATGTATCTGCTGCAAAAACAGAAACTGTTACAAATGCGAAAATTAATGCTGCAATAATTCTTTTATACTTACCTAATAACATTTTCAACTCCAAATCCTAAGATTATGCTGGCATGGTTTTCTATACCATCCGTTGATTTTATTAACAGGGTATCACGTGCCCCTACATTGAAGACAAGTTTAACTCTCTCAAGTTCGGCAAATGGAACAGAAACTCCGGCCTTTAAGCTCAAAGCCTGATAATCGCCGGCAATTATTCCTCCAAGAAGATAATTCAAGTCAAGGTTAAGACTAGCACTGCCAATTAGCGCATTGCTCAACTGAACACCAACAAACGGCGAAATAACGCTTCCATAAAGAGCATTCTGAATCTTTATGGTTTCCTGAGATATTGGTCTTGAGTTATTCGTGTTCGTGTTCGGATCGTTCTTAAGTACTCCAAGATCACTAAAGCCAATTCTAAAGAAGAGCTTTGGTGCAAATGGGAATGCAACCTTTGGAGCAATTTCAAAATTGAACTCCATTGGGCCTTTATTGAACTGCATGAACTTAAAATCAAAGAACAAATCACCGCCAACTGCAACTGATTTAGGAATAGCATACTCATATGTAAAATCAAGTGCAATACCTTCAGCCATTGAAGGCTTTTCAAGGCCTGCTGCAGTAACAAGACCAAAATCAATCATACCAAAGTTCAAATTCCAGCGGTACTTTTCGGTTCGTTCATCCTTTGAAGAAAGATAAACTGTTTTTCCTTCGGCAGTTGTTACTACGTTATAATCTTTTTCAACAACAGCAAGAAGTCGTTCTTTTTCTGCAGCCTTCTTTTGTGCATCAGCAATTGCTTTTTGCTCTTTTTCTTTTTCGAACTGCTGCTGAATCTCGTAAGCTTCGGCAACGGCAGCATAAAGGTCTACTGCATCTTCGTCTTCAAAGTCGCCATCAATGTTATTATCAATAATAATATAAATTGCTGTCATAGCGAACTCATATTCATTATCAATAATCAGACGGCGAACCTTTTTCTTTGTGTAGTTTTCCATCAAATAGTAATATTTATCTTCAACATTCTGACGAAGAACTTTATCAAGCTCCTTATCTGCCTGTTCGATAAAGATTACATCTATTTGCTTGTACACTTTGCTTACATATTCTTCTATGGCAAAAACATTACTTGCAGCCAGTAAAAGAATAAGTGAAAGTAATAAGGTTTTAAATCTTTTCTTCAAAATCATAAACACCTCAAACTACTATAACCCCTTACTAGAATATGTTTACACGAAGACCTACAGAGCCTTGATGTACAAACTTTTTAATTGTTTCACTAGCAACGTCCGAAGGAATGAACCACAAAGAATATTCGTAGTACATTGAGAACGTACTGAATGCCTTAATTTCATTTATATGAACTCTAGGGAATTCAAGCTGTCCAAGAACTGCAGAAAGGATTTGTCCTGCACCAGAGTTTGACTGAGAGAAGTAGTTGAACTGAGCACCTACTGCAACGCTCGCACTGAGCCAGTCAAAGTCGTGTCCAAAGAAGAAGCTGAATGGTATTGTAGAAATGTTGGCAAGAAGCTTACCACCAAAGATATTTCCACCATAACGCATTTCAGTGTTATTACGCTTAAGGAATGCATTTACTGCATCACGCTGTTCCTGTGTATACTGACCATAAACAAACTGGAGTTTTACGTTGTCATCAAAGAAGGTAAGACCTGCACCTACTTCGAACAAAGAAGCACCCCAGAAGTGGAAGTCTACGTAAAGTCCCTGGATGAATGATGGAACTTCATAAGAAGACTTATCACCTTTACGAAGAGCAATCTTAACAGAATCAAGACCTACAGAGTCTTTAGAAAGTCCCGAAGCTTCGAGCATCTGGTTATAGCGTCCGCCGTTTCCAGGAGCAATAAGGCGTACTGTAGGAGCTGTGTTATCAATCTGAACAATAGTTCTTTCAATTGCAACTTCACCGTTCTTCATTGTGGCACGGATAAGCAGGAAGTGATATCCTTCTGTCCAGTCCTGATTTTCTACACGATAGAGCCACTTGTCATTTGTAGAAAGCTCTTCGAATGTCTTACCGTTATCAAAGCTTAATTCAACCTTTGCAACAGTCTTTGCTGCAACCATATCTTTGAATTCTTTCTTTGCGTCTTTAGCTTTAGCAGCAGCAACTTCTTCTGGGTTACGGCTGTAGCCTGCACGTCCCTTGAGGTATGGTCGGCGCATAGCAAAGTCACCGTATGTAAAGTTGTCGAGTGTAATCCAAGGACCAATTGAACTGTAAGTAATTGTCTGCTTAATAGAAGGAACATTACGTCCGTCTTCAAGAACTGCTTCTACATAATATGTATGAGTTCCATCAGTCATATCGGTTACAATTGTCTTAATAGGATTTCCTTCTTCATCAACCATTCCAGTATTTACTTCTGATGCAGGTGTAATTTCAAACTTGAAGAAGCCTGATTCAGAAAGTGAAGTTTCTTTTACAAACTTGTCATCAACATAAAGCTTGAGAGAAGCAATCTTTCCTTCTACGTTTGAAGAAGCCTGACCATAAATATTGAAGTTTCCGTTCTTGTGTTCACCATTCAATGGGTAAAGAACATCTACAACTGCAGGAGGTCTAGACTTATCAAGGTGAATGTTACGGCTGACATTAGTTCTGTTTCCGGCTTTATCTTCTCCGGAAAGTTCTACGTTATAGAAGCCGTCTGGCAAATCTGTAATATCAAGTGTTTCACCAATGATGTTGTTGATTGGGAAGGTACGCTTAATAGCCTCAGAAGTCTTTTCCATGTTTCTGATTGTGATATACAGATCAGAGATTTCTACGTTATCAAATGCATAACCAGAGAAGAAGAGCTGACCTGTAGAAGTTGAATCATCAAGTGGGAGGTCAAGAGCAATATCCGGAGCCTCGTTATCGATGTTGATCAAGCTTGAGTACAAGCCCTTAATTCCATAGTTATCTGTAATGCGGAGGAATACTACCTGAGTACCACCAGGAATTGCACGAGTATCAACCTTGTATGACCATTCTTCCTGTCCTACTGCATCGTTATAGCTGTTACCGTTATCAAGAGAAAGCTCAACCTTCATGATACCGTTCTTATCGCTTGCAACACCAGAAATTGTGATTACTTCGCGAACAGAAGTATCGATTGTTGGTTTTTCTACAGAACCCTTTGGCTCTTCCAAAGAAATGCGGAAGGTTCTCTGAGCAACTTCACCCTTAACACCGTTTATATCAACTGCATAAACATAAACTGTATGTTCGTTATCTGTCATTGTAGAAATAGGAACATCAATTGAGAAGCTTGTTCCTGGCTCTGGCAACAACTGGAATTCATTATCATCAATCTTGTACCAGATTGTAGAAGGACCATCATCATCGTAAACAACACCAGAAATTGTGAAGTCACGAGTGATTACCTGAAGCTCATCTGGAACGTGGATTTCGGCAACTGGTAAGTCTGAACGATTATCAATTGTGAAGTCCCATTTATCAATTGTTGTTTTGTTTCCTGCATCATCTGTAAAGATGAACTGCATGATATCATCAATTGGCTGAGCTTCTGTACCAACGTGTGTATTTACAAGTGGTTCAATTTCAATTTCGCCGCGCTTTTCTGTACGGCCTTCACCTGCAATCATCAGATATTCAGCTTTATTAAACCATCCGTTGTCATCAACCTTAAAGGCAATGAGGTTTTCACCGTTTACAATATCAATAGGAAGAGGTTCAATAACTGTTACATTTGGAGGAGTTGTATCCTTAAATGCAGCAGTTGTTACAAGTGCAGTATGACCTGCATTATCAAAAGCTCTGATATCAAAGCGGATAAGTCCGTCTTCAATGAGCTTAATATCAATATCTTCGCTGAATGTTACGCCAAGACCTTTTGCATCACCCTTGAGCATAATTTCGCGCCATGTGTCGCCGCCATCAAGAGAGTATTCTGCACGACGAACTCCAAGAGCATCTGCAATTGTTCCAGAAACCTTTACAACATTAGACAACCACTGATGAAGAACTGGTTCCTGAAGAACAAGCTGTGGACCTTCTGAGTCTGCAAGGAAGTTTCTTGGTTCTGTTTTGAACTCATCACCAAAGCGGTCTTTTACGCTAAGAACAACATTCTTGTAGATTCCGTCTTTTGCAGCAGAAAGAACAATGAACTTGCCGTCTGTTTCAATTTCAAGACCTTCCGGATTTCCTACAATTTCTGCAGTAATAGGACCAGTAACATTTGCATAGAACATGTACTTTGATCCGTCAAGAAGAACCCAGTTAGAATCCTGTTCGTCATAGAAGGTTCCTACACCACCGTATGTATAAATCTTTTCCTGATCATCTGTTACGTCTGCGGCAGTATCGCGGATTACTGTAATTGAGCCTGAAACAACCTGTTCAAGAGCTCCGGCTTTGATAGTAATATTAATTTTATTTACACGTGAAGGAAGATTGTTAAGAGGGATTTCTGCAATCCATCTTGTGTCTTCTGGTTTTGCAAGCTTAACAGAACCTGTCTGGCGCTGATCTCCACCTGCAACTTCTTCACCAATAATTTCATAATTAACTGCATTTACAGTTGCACCTGTATCAATATAAAGCTTCATGAATTTTGGTTCTTTAGAAACTCCATAAGGAAGAACTACAGGCATACCGCTGTAATATGGTTCTCCATCAACTTCGGCAATATTTGCGGCAAGAGTTGGAGCCTTCTGAGCAGTATATTTTGAGTTTCCATAAACAAGAGGATTTGCACCTTCAACCATATCGGCACGTGCAAATGTCTTGAAGTTTTCTTCAAGCTCATCCTGATATGTTACAATTGCATAAACATCAAAAGCATCAAGCCATGTAATAACCTGAGGTTTAGCAGCAGGAATCTTTCCATTAATTTCTTCAATTTCTGGAAGAGTGTTGAATGCAACTGCTTTTGCAACCTTGTTTCCACCTGCGCTTTCGGCAATGAATTCGATTATGTACATACCATCTGGAATATTGTAGGTTTCGAGGCTAAGAGAGAAGTTTCCGTCTACTCCAACAGGAATATTCTGGAAGCTGTTTTCTACAGCGCGAGGAGTTACCTTTGCAATAGTTCCATTCTTGTCCAGAGTTGCTTCTGCACCAATAATTCTATAGTTGAGTCCGCCAACACCTGTTTCGCATTTTACAGAACCTGTAATTTCGAGCGAAGTCTGACGAGCCTTAATTGCTAAAGATTCCTGGTAGTTATTAATGAAGAGATTTGGAAGAACATTATCATTCTTAAAGATAAGAGGACGAGATTCTGCAATCTTACCCTTGTCTGTTGTTACACGAACAATAACAGGTTCTGAACCACCAATTGCGTCGCCTGGAATAAGCTTAATTTGATTTCCGTTAAGCTGAGCTTTTGCAAATGGAGTTTCTGGAACAAGCTCTACTTTTGCAGCTTTTCCACCAATAAGATATCCTGTTACAGGGAAATCTGGATTATTAATAATAGAACCGTCTTCGGCAACTGTGCTGTCATCAAATACTACGATTGGATCGTCATTTTTTACAACAGCTGTATTTGTAATATAAAGCCATGCCTTATATTCTGTTTTACGATCAATAACATCTGTTACAGAAATTGTTACAGGAACGAGTCCTTTAGCAAATGTTGGTGTAACAGGAATTGAGAATGTATATGAAGTTGGATTTTTAAGAACTTCGTCTCTTGGTTCCTGGCCTGCAACTTCAATGTGAGCCTCTTTAATTCCAAGAGCAGAGGTTGCTGTTACAGAGAATGTCTTTCCTGATTCCGGATGGATTTCCATTCCATTTACAAAATCAACTGATTCTTTTCCAGAAGAAACTGTACCCTGACTGAATACAGGCGCAACTCCTTTTGAACCAATCTGAACAGAAGCAACAGGACCTTCTACCCCATTCTCATCAATTCCCACAACTGTGATTTTGTGGTTACCGGCAGAAAGGTCAGAAGCCTTGCAAAGTTCATAATAGTAAGAACCCTTTGTTTCCTGGATAATAGCTTCTTCAGCATCGAGCTGAATTCTTACTGACTGAACACTGTCATCATCAGTTACAAAACCGCGTACAAATACAGCTTTATTATCACCTGCATAAATTGTACCAGGGATTGGATCTGTAATTGAAGCAATTGGTTTATCATCTTCCTGATTAAGGAAAATCACCTTTGAAACATCAACAACGTTTCCTGCGCGGTCAACAGCTTTTACAGTAAACTTGCGTGATTTATCTTTAAGACCAATTGTATCAAGAGTAACAGCCCAGTAAGGGTTACCTGGTACAAGATCAAATTCTCCGCTCATGTCTCCAAAAGTCCATGACAGTTCTGTTACGCCAACATCATCTTTTGCAAAACCTGCAACAGTAAATTTTCCGTTTACAGGATCTTCCCCTGGATAAACAATCTGAACATCAGGCTTTGTATTATCTATATAATAGAGGAAAGAATATGCACCTTCTGAAGTTGCATTATCAATAGCTTTGAACCACAGAACGGCAGGACCATCCTGGAACTTACGTGTATCAAGAGAGATTGAGAATTCAACAGTATCAAACTGCTTTGTTTTCTGAAGCTTTACAGGGAACCAGAAGCCGCCGTTATCAACAGAATAGTAAAGCTCTTTAATACCGTTACCATCGCTTACAGTTCCTTTAAAGTTTACATTACCAGAAACAAGCTGTCCCATACCAATGTTTTCTACAGCAGTAAGAGGCTGCTTACGGTCAAGCTGCCATGTAAGCTTTACAGGCTTACTTACAACAGGTTCTTCGTTAATATCATAACCTGTTACTTTAATTGTATGAGGACCTTCTTCAAGGTTATTTGTATCAAGGTAATAAGACCAGAATTCTTTACCTTCTGCTATTACTAACTTTTCATTTTCGGTGCCTTCATCAAGGAGGAGTTCAACCTTGGAAACACCATCATCGTCAACACAAGTACCAACGATGTTAAGGTTACCAACAACGCGCATGTTAGTATAAGGGTTTGTAATACCACAAATTGGTCTGTCCGACTCAGGATCTACAAACAGGTTATACGGACCTTCTACGTGCTCATTGCCACCAAGGTCAGTTGCTGTAATCATGATGTTGTACTTTACAGCTTTTTTCTGAGTCTTTCCTTCAAGGTCAAAGGTCTCCTTCCAGCTGTTAACGTTATCAACATCAATTTCTTCAATATCGCCTTTTCCATGCGCAAAAGTGAAGCCACAAATACTAATGAGTAAACCCAAAACAAATAAACTTTTTTTAAACTTCATATTATTAAAACTCCTTTTAATGAAAAGATAGTTATAGTTTATCTTTTCAATTATCGGCAGAACCTGGCAAAATCAGCATAAAAAACTTTGAAGATATTTTTTTTACCTCCAAATATTTTTTGCAGAGAATAAGCCAATTTTACACATATATTTTATACTATAAATAGGAGAAAAGCAAAAAAAATCCAATTATGAGAGACAATTTTTGGGGAGAGTGTCAGAATCAGTATAAGCCGTCAAAAATTTTGTGATAATCTTCAATCGTGGCTGCGTGAACTATTGCATTACGAAGCGGACCACCGTTTGGGATACCTTTTGAATAGGCGTGGAACCGTTTTCGCATTTCGAGGCAGGCATGCTGTTCGCTTGTTTCGGCAGCAAGGCGTTCAAGCTCTGCAAAACCTGTTTTTATTCGAACTGCAGCGGGAACTGGCTCATACGAACCGGTTGTAAGTAAGCTTGTTGTGTCACGGAATATAAAAGGATTTCCCATAGCACCACGGGCAAACATTACTGCATCTACCCCAGTTTCTTCGAGCATGCGGCGGGCATCTTCTGGCTTAAAAAGGTCTCCGCTGCCAAATACAGGTACGCGGCCCTTTACCATTTCTACAAGCTCGCGCATTATATTCCAGTCAGAATGGCCTTCGTAACCCTGAGCCTTAGTTCTTGGATGAATTGTTATGGCGCCTGCACCTGCATCAAGGGCGGCTTGAGCGGCTTCTCGCCAGGTTATGAGCTTTTGTTCCCAGCCCGAACGGATTTTTACTGTTACAGGGACGGGACCCGCAGCGCCAACGACAGCCTCCACTACTTTAAAAAGCCTGTCGGGATCTCGTGTAAGTGCACTTCCGGCTCCTGTTTTTACAATTTTTGGAACAGGACATCCGCAGTTTATGTCTATACATTCACAATTTGCTTTTTCAAGGACAATAAGGGCTGCCTGAGCCATTACTTCTGCTTCTCCACCAAAAATCTGCACGGCATAGGCAGTCTCATTGCAGGCACGGCGCATTAAAATTTCAGTTTTGAGATTTTTGCGCACAAGGGCTTCGGCACTAACCATTTCGGTATAAGTAAAGCACGCTCCGTTTTCTATGCATACAGAACGGAAGGCAGCATCACTGTAACCTGCAACTGGTGCTAAAAAGAGATTGCCTTTGAGATTGATGTTTCCGATTGAAACGGGATGGTAGAGTGTCATTCCGGCAGCTTAAAGGCCTTGCAGCTGTTCTTCCAGAGCTGTTCGCTTAATTCTTCCAGGTCCATATCAAGCATTTCAGCAAGGAAATTTGCTGTAGAAGGAAGATATGCAGGCATTGTACGCTTTTTCTCGCGATATTCAGCCGGAATCATAAACGGACTTTCTGTTTCTATAAGAATACGGTCAACAGGAATGTTCATAACAGTTTCATGAAGATTGCGGGCATTTCGGTATGTAAGGTTTCCTGCAAAGCTGAACCAGATGTTTTTATCAAGACATTTCTGTGCATATTCAGCATCTTCGGAATAACAATGCAAAATTGCCCCGGAATCTGGCAAGCGTTCTGTTAAAACATCATAAACATCACGACCTGCATCACGATTATGAATAATTACAGGAAGATCATGCTTCTGAGCAATCTCAAGCTGTGTAATAAAAAGTTCAATCTGAGAGCGTTTATCGCCAAACTGCTTGTAATAATCCAATCCTGTTTCACCTACAGCAACAACATTTGGCAATTCAAGGTATTTTTCTATTGTAGCAGCATAATCTGGGCCTGGATTTGTTACTTCAGAAGGAGCAACTCCAACTGCATGGTACAAGCCCGGAATAGATTTTAGAGAATTATAAACCTTTGGAAAATCCATAAGGCTATTGTTAATACTTACAATTCGCTGAACACCAGCCTGCTTGGCTTTTTGTATAACGCGTAATTGTTCAATAGGATCATCGTATATAAGCCCGATGTGGGCATGAGTATCAAAAAACTTCATGGCTTTACTTCCTAAGATTTGTACTATGACTGTCGTTAGACAATTATTATTTATAAGAATACCATAGCTTTGCATTACCGTCAAATTCTTTTTTATGTTTGTTTTTTTGCCCTTCCCGTGTTATCTTTATATATAGAGCTTGGCCGGCATCTGGTTCAAGCCTAAAAAAAATAAAAAAAAGGGGCCAATTTCGTCCCTAAGGAGAATCATTATGGAAAAATCAATTAATGCAGTTGGATTTACTTTGGAACAGAAACAATCAGATATGATAGAGTCAAAACTTAAGCGCATAGCTTATGCCGAAGATTTAATTATTAACCTTACAATGAGAATCAAGCACGACAAAGCCTATTCTGTAGAAACAACAGTTAATTTCCGCTGGGGTTCACAAGCCCACGTTTCAAACGAAGACTTCGACTTCGGCGCAGCCCTCAACAAAAACATGGACATGCTCGACCAAAAAATAAACAAAGAAAAAGAAAAGAAACAAGAGAAATAAAATCCATACATATATAAAAAAAACTGGCTTCCAGTCGAGTACGGATTTCAAAACCTAGGGAACGACGGCTTTAGCCGGCAAAACGCTCCAGTGGAGCGTTTTGAGTGAGTCTCCGAGCAGCTGTGCTGCGAAGGTCGGTGAGCCATCAATCAAAATATAAAATTAAATAAGTAGACCTAAAAATTGCTTTCGCAATTTTTTTAACGGTCTGCTATAGAACACCGGCCGCCAGCGGCCTTACACACCTTCGCGCCAGTTTTTTTTATATGTAAACATTCACATTCACATTCATTTTATTTACCTTGCATCTTTGTCTTTTTTTTTGTATAGTGTTTTTGTATGGCAGATAAAAAATTCACTGTTTTGGATTTGCTCGACCTTGAACTTTCAGGGCATGATGCTTTGCAATTAAAATGTATTGCAGGGCGCAGGGGGCTTCCCCGTGCTATTACAATTCCAGAAATTAACAGACCGGGACTTGCGCTTTCGGGATTTTTTGAAAACTTTGCCGGAGACAGAGTTCAGCTTTTTGGACGCGGAGAAACAGCCTACCTTTATAAACTTCATAAAGAAAAAAATACCGAAACATTAAAAAGCTTTTTTGCACCAGGAATTCCTTGTTGTGTATTTTCATATAACAGCGAGCCTACAGAAGAATTCCGCCAGCTGGCAGAAGAAAACTGCTGCCCTCTTTTACAAACAGATTTAACATCTACAGAATTTACTACACGTCTTACTCGTGTTTTTTCAAATATCTTTGCGCCTCACAAAACCTTCCATGGTGTACTTGTAGAAGTTTACGGTATTGGTATTCTTCTTTCGGGTCACTCTGGTGTTGGTAAAAGTG
>JBGVAV010000118.1:0-21743 GCA_045224915.1 Treponema sp. | reverse complement strand
CAATCATTGTAATCATCAACGTACCAGTAAACAAAACCTGATTTAGGGTTAATTCCAATACTTGAAACAGCCCATGAAGTTTCTGCATTAGTTTCTGTTGTTTTATATTCGTACATAGAAATTGGAGCATTTGTTGTATTAACCTGAACGGCATAAACGTTATTCTGTTTGTCATCAACCATAACGTTTAAGAAAATCCATTTTCCATCTGGTGTAATCTTAAAGTTTCTGATGTATGTTTCACCTTTGATGTTTGAAAGTTTGTATACATCTACTTTATCTGTATCTGGGTGATATCGGAAAATTCCATAATCTTTTGTTTCATCATCATGAGCAAGTGCAAAGAGGTTTCCGTTCTGGTCAAACTGAATATAGTCTTCACCTTCGTTTTCTTTCTGCCATGTTGTGAGATAATAGTTTACTCGACCATCTTTATTCAAAACATCAACAGTTGTTCCATCTGGCTTCTGATACATAAGCATACTGATTCCAGGAGCAGGAGTATCATCAGTATATTTCCACCAGTCAATATAGCAGGCAAATACGGTATAAATACCTTTTGCATCATCTTCTGCTGTTGTATATGGACACTGATAAATCTCTCGTACTGGCTGAGGTACACACCAGTCTGCAAGCTTAAGTTCTTCTGCAGGAACTTCAAGAACTGTTTCTTCTACAAGTTCTCCGTCTGCGTTTTCTACTACAGCAACTAAAGTATCAAGTGGAGAAGCTTCTTCTGTGTCAGCATCTTCACCTTCTCTTGAAGCTTTTCTTGCAAAAGCAGCTCTAGCCTTAGATTCATCTGTTTCATCGGCCCACTGGGTTGCAAGATATTTTGCATTTGTAACATTCAATTTGAATTTAATCAAATCAGCACTTTTTGCAGTGTGTGTTTCTTTTTTTACATCTGGTGAATCACCGCCTGAAGAAGGTGAACATCCAGTTGCAACCAACCCTAAAAGTCCTATTGCAAAAACCATTGAAAAGATTCTTGTTTTCTTCATAAAAACAACTCCCTTTTTTTGTTAGAATATAAAAACTCCATTACGAAGTTTCTGATAAAATCATAAGGCCAGACAGGTCATTTGTGAACGGAGAAAAACTCACAATTTTGCGTATCGATTTTGGGAGATTTTCTCCTTTTTTTCAAAAAAAGTTCTTTGGGGTATTGTTTTTAAAAAAACTTAGTATATGATTTGTAGTATGGGTAAAATGCATAAAAAAGTATATTTAATTGCGGGAATCCTCTTTTTATTTAGTACTGCGTCTAACCTCTGGGCTTATGTAGAGCAGGTTCCTCATGATTTGAAAAAGTATCTTGATGAAAAATATGGAAGATATCAACTTTTTGATTATCAAAAGGACGGAAACGGCTTTTATTTTGCAAATATATATAATGAAGTTTCCGGCAAAAATACAATCGTTGCTGTAAATCCTGCTAAAAAAGATAAATCAAGCGTTATTTTTGAATATCCAAAGAAATTTAAAAACGATATTTCGGGTCTTGTTTATAATCCAAGAAATAAAACCTTATATTTTTCTCTATATAATGGTGATAACAATAAATACAATCGTATGATTTTTGAAAACGTTGGTATTTATACAGTCACCAGAGATTCACAAGGGCTTTATCTTAATGAAAATCTTCACAGATATTATATTATTGAAGAGTGGGTTATTAATAATGTATGTGATACATTTCTTAGATTGCCTGTTCAGCCGGATATTGATGGATTTTTAAACTATTTCTTTGATTTTGCAGATCCTGGCGTTACTCCTGTTTTTTGCGTAACAGACAGAAAAGGAAATGTTCTTACAAATAGAGAAGCTGTTCAGTATCTTCTTACCGACAATGAACTAACGCGTTTCTGCGCTATGCATAATGAATATTATTATTTCCCTGTAAATAAATATCTTTTTGTTGCAGACGAGCAGGGTAATCCTACAGAAAAATCAGCCGTAAGTTATTATGATACCGATTATTGTTTTTGGGGCCGTTTAAAATTCCAGTTTGAACAGATTCAGATGGTGCTCTATGACGGTGAAGTTTACTTTAGCGCGCAATATGGTTCAGAAAAAAGGGTAAAAAATTCAACAATCTGGACATGGGACTGGAGCGAAATTTTTAAGATTAATCATGTAGGTCAGGATTTTTATATTACGCAGCCTGATGGTTTCCCAAGAATACATGCCTGCTTATATGATCATTACAAGGCAAATGTTGAACCTGTAAAAAGAGTTCCTCTTGAAGTTACCGAATACGGTCTTGTAATTAATGATTCGGACGGTGAATCTGTATGGCTTTTTGACGGAGAATCTTCTAAACGTTTTGATAATAAAGATTCAATGCTCACTCATGCAATAATTCAGAAAAAGAAACCAAAGAATCTTAGCGCAGTTCTGCTTGTATTTAATATCTTTATTTCTATTCTTTTGATTCAGGCAATAATTTACATGATTATTGCAACGAAACATAGACATAAAAGAGATGAAAAAATAAAGCTCCAGATTCAGCGCGATGAACGACGTAAAATTTCGTACGACATCCACGATTCTGTTGTTCAGGATATTCGTGCTATTCGAATTGAAACAGAAATGCTCGAGGTTAAAAAGACTAACGAGGTTAGAAAAGATAACCTCATTGCAAATATCACAAACTGTATTATGAAAATGCGCGATATTTGTTACGGTCTTTCTCCTGCTGAATTTTTTGATGTTAGACAAGGCGAGCTTGTTGATGTATATTCAATTCTTCAAACGCTCAGCGAGCAGTTCTTCAGACGTACAAATATTCGTTGTACAGTTTCTGCCGACGACGAAGAAGACGGATTTTATTATTACAAGGATGACTGCTACAATATAATTAACATTGTACAGGAAGCCTTAAAAAATATAGAAAAACACTCTTTTGCAACTTCGGTTCAACTTTTCTGCCGCCATGAAATGATAAACAAAAATGAATATATGACTTTGTTTATTATTGATGATGGCCGCGGCTGTGATATAGAACAAGTCCTTCAAAAAAAGAATTTAAAAAATCATTTTGGGCTTAAGATGATAAAAGATCATGTAAGCATGATTAAAGGTAGCTTTGTAGAATTCTTTTCTGCGCCAGGTGATGGAATGCAGATAAAGATTTCTTTATGTGGAGTATCAAAAAAGCAAAATGAGAAATGAATTATATATTGTGGATGACCACAAAATGTTATTAAGGGGACTCAAGGATTATCTGGAAGAACATACTAACTGGAAGTGTCCCTACATTTTTACAAATAAAACAGAATGCCTTGAAAAACTAAAAGAAATTGGACCTAAAAGTCTGGCCTTGCCGGAAATTATAATTGTCGATATTCAGCTTGCAGATGAAACAGGCTATTCTCTTGTTCAAGAAATTACAAAGCACTATAAAACTATAAAGTGTGTAATGTATTCCATGTACGATAGTGCAGGTTATATTCTTCAGGCAAAAAATAGCGGAGCAAAAGGATACGTTTCAAAAGTTGCAAGTGAAGAAGAGCTTGTTCATTGTCTGGAAGTAGTGCAGAGCGGTGGAATCTATCTTGAAAAAGAAAAAATCGAAGCTCAGCAAAAGCTCGAAGATTTGACATTGCTGTTTACAAAGCAGGAAACCTGTATTCTCGAAAAACTTCTTCAGGGAAAATCAAACGAAGATATAAGCAACGAGCTTTTTATTTCTATGCACACTGTAGAGAATTACGTAAGCTTTATTTACGACAAGACAAACGTGAAAAACCGCGCCGAGCTACTAGAAAAGTTTAAATAATTTTGATACATATTACTTTATGAATCAAAAATCTACATCCTTTCTGGCTTCTGTTGGTCTTGTGCTTACTGCTGCCATCTGGGGTTTTGCCTTTGTAGTTGTAAAAGACAGTCTTGACTACATTGGCGCCGTATACATGATTGCAATTCGTTATTCTCTGGCCGCTGTTGTTATGGGAATAATTTTTATAAAAAAGTGGCGGATGATGGATGCACGTTATCTTCGCCATGGCCTTCTTACAGGAATATTCCTTTTTACTGCATACACAACTCAGACAATAGGCTGCGACTTTACAACTGCCGGAAAAAATGCATTCCTCACAACAGTATATGTAATTTTAATTCCGCTCATTTCCTGGATTTTGTATAAAAAACGCCCGGGCTGGTATGTGTTTGTAGCCGCTATAATGTCGCTTACGGGAATTGGACTTTTAGCGCTGGGCACCGGTGACACAGCAGGCCTGAATCTTGGAGATGGACTTACTCTTGTGTGCGGTCTTTTTTATGCCCTGCACATTATCTGGACTGCACGCTACAACGAACAGGGCGACGACCCTTTGTTTTTGACGCTGCTGCAGTTTGTTGTATGCGCTTTGCTCGGATGGGTGCTTGCTCCAATTTATGACGGCGCTTTTCCGGTTGAAGGTATGCAGAATCCTCGTGTAATTCTTTCTATGCTTTACCTGGGATTGTTCAGCACAATGCTTTGTTTTAGTCTTCAGAATATCGGATTAAAGTATGTGCAGTCTTCTCTTGCATCACTTTTTTTAAGCTTTGAATCTGTGTTTGGGGTTTTGTTCAGTACGATTTTTTTACACGAAAAAATAACCCTGCGTATGACCGCAGGGTGTATATTAATTTTTGTTGCTGTTGTTCTTGCAGAAACTAAGTTTCAGTTTAGAACAAAGTCGCAATCAGACTAGCGTATTTTTCAACAATCTTAAAGCGCATCATTTCCTGTTTTGCACTAAGCTCTTCTCCAACTTTGAAGCTGTTAGGAAGAAGTGCAATTTTTGCAATGCGTTCGCATGGTCTAAAGCCGTTTGCAGGACTGTCTTTTGTAGAAACCTCTTTGTAGATAAGGTCTTTAATCTGTTCTGTCTGCAAAAGCTTTTCGTAGTCTGTAAAGTCAAGGCCGTTTTCCTGAGCATACTGAATAACTGCTTCTTTTGAAGGAACAATGAGTGAGGCAAGAATCTTCTGATCCTGACCAAGTACAATTGCGCTTTCAATAAATGGACTTGTGCAAAGCTCGTTTTCAATAACTGCTGGTTCAATGTTTTCTCCGTCAGAAAGAACGATTGTATCTTTTGCACGACCGGTAATCTTAATTTCCTTGTCGTATGTCATAAGACCAATATCACCTGTGTTGAAGAATCCGTCTTTATCTATAACTTTTTCTGTAAGATCTGGGCGTTTGTAATAACCCTTCATAACCTGAGAACCCTTTGCAAGAATAATACCTTTCTGTCCAGGACCAACTTCTACAGGCTTTCCGTTTGCGTCTGTTACAATTACACCGTTTTCTTCTTTTACAATCTTAACTTCAAAAGTAGGGAAGATAAGTCCTACACAACCAGGACGTGGAGTCTTGTAGTGACGGAAGCTGATTACTGGTGCAGTTTCTGTAAGACCATATCCTTCAAGCAGGTTCAAGCCAACTGAATGATAGAAGTTTTCTGTTGTGCGCTGCAATGAACCGCCACCAGAAATTGCAATTCTTAAACGTCCGCCAAATTTTGCCTGAATCTTTTTGAATACAAGAATATTTCCAAGCTTGTTGATTGGCCACAAAAGAATCATTGGAATAATTCCAATAAGGAAATCAAAGAAGCGACTGCGTCTCTTAATCTGTGTAACGTATCCGCAAACAAGATTCTTACAGTTGTTATATTTATCTCCAACGTTTACAAAGAAACTGAACAGCTTGTATTTAATACCGCCAGTCTTTTTCATTGCTTTATGAACACCTGCGGCAAGTGCTTCCCAAAGACGAGGAACACCACACATCCAGTGAGGTCTGATTTCTGCCATATCAGAAAGAAGCATAGAAGGAACTGGTTTAGAGTAGGCAAGTCCGTTTCCAAAGTAAATTGCAACATACTGAATAAGGCGTTCAAAAACATGCCATACAGGAAGAACACTGAGCCACCATTCGCCGGCATGAGCAGGAAGATAAGGTTTGATAACTGCAAGCTGGCTGATGTAGTTGTTGTGAGTGAGCATTACACCCTTTGGAGTTCCTGTTGTTCCAGAAGTAAAGATGATTGTTGCTGTGTCATTTGGTTCAATGCTGAGCATTCCGTTTTCAATTTCGCTCTGAACATTGAATGAGTTTTCTCTATAAATATTCTTTCCGTCCTGAAGAATGTCATCAAAATAAAGAATCTGGTAAGGACAGTTTGCAGGCTCAGTTTCAGGTTTGTCAAAAAGAATTGCTGTCTTGAGCTTTGGAGTTTCTTCAGATTTTTCAAGAACCTTTTCAAGCTGACGAACGTTTTCAAAGCAGGCAAATTCACAGTCAGCAAAATCAATAATAAAGCGGATTTCATTACCCATTGAATCACAGCCACGTGGAACATCAGCACCACCAAGAGACTGAATTGCAAGGTCAGTAATAAGCCATTCACGTCTGTTGTCAGAAATCAAGGCTACATTTGAACCCTTTTTAATTCCAAGCTTAGAAAGTGCAGCAGCAAAGCAGATTACTTCATTGTAAACTCTGGAATAGCTTGAATATTCAAACTTACCCTGAGCATTTTTGTATGCCTGAAGCTTGATATCTGGAAATTCTTCGGCTCTCTTTTTGAAAAGGAGCGGAATGTTTTTTGGCAAGGTTTTGTCAAAAGTGTAATGAATCATAAAAGGTTCTCCTATAAAATGTTCTTGCGAGCCCTAAGGGCGCGGCAATCTAAATTTCAATTTTATATCTTTTATTTTGACAAAATTACAAAAAATGTCAAGATGTTTTAGTTAAAATAATATTGCAACAACACTAATAAAGTGTTATTTTCTATATATATAGTATAAATTCATACTTAGGAGATTTTTATGAAAAAAACAGCTTTATTAATTTGTGCAGCTATCCTTTTAACTGCTCCACTTTGTGCAAAACCAAAAAAGGTATCAATCAAGGGTAAAGCAGACCTTGACGGAAAAAAGATTGGTGTTCAGGCCGGAACAACTGGCGAAATGTTTGTTCAGGATGAAGTAAAAAATGCTAAGCTTTCTTCTTTCAAAAGTGGTATTGATGCAGCTCTTGACCTTAAAAATGGTGCTATAGACTGTGTTGTTCTTGATGAACTTCCAGCTATGGAAATTGTAAAACGCAATCCTTCCTTGAAGATTATCCGCGATCCTTACTTTGCAGAAAACAAAGAAGAATATGCAATTGCAGTTAAGAAGGGACGTGAGGATCTTCTTGCAAAAATCAATGATACAATTAATGCAATGAAATCAAACGGCGAATATGAAGCTCTTGTTGCTGCTTTTATGCCAGCCGATGGAAATATTAAAATTCCTGCAAGCGAAACTGGCAGCGGCGAAAAAGTGATTCTTGGAACAAACGCTGCTTTCCCTCCATTTGAATATGTAAACGGTAAAGATATCGTTGGTTTTGATATTACAATGGGCGAAAAAATTGCCAAAAATGCCGGTATGAAGCTCGAAGTTATGGATATGGCTTTTGACAGCTTGATTCCTGCTCTTCAGGCCGGAACAATTGACTTTATTGCTGCCGGTATGTCTGTTACAGAAGAACGCAAGAAGAACGTAGATTTCTCTGTTCCTTACTTTGCTTCTGAACAGGTTATTATTGTTAGAAAATAGTTTTTAATATATAATTCAATTATGAGATGGACCGGTAGGTGTTTATCCTATCGGTCTTGTTTTTTTTGAAAGGGGCTTGGAATGGGTTCGTTTTTTACAAACCTGGGGCAGTCTTTTTACGACACAATGATTGCCGGCGACAGTTATGTTTTAATTCTTGAGGGCTTGGGAGTAACTCTCCTTATTGCAATTTGTGCCATTCTTATTGGTACAGTTCTTGGCTGTATTTTTGCCCTCATGAAAATCTCCGACAGTAAAATTTTACGCGGAATTGCAAATGCCTATACTACTATTTTGCGTGGTATTCCTCTTGCAACTCAGCTTATGATTTTTTACTTTGTTGTATTTGCACCTCTGCGTCTTCCAAAGCTTTTAGTAGCAATTATTTCTTATGGTCTTAATTCAGGGGCTTATTGTACCGAGATTTTCCGTGCAGGAATTCAAGGTGTAGACAAGGGGCAAACCGAAGCCGGCCGTTCTTTGGGCTTGAGTAAATGGCAGACTCTTTTTAAGATTGTGCTTCCTCAGGCTGTAAAAGCATGTCTTCCTACATATACAAGCGAGTTCATCGTTTTAATTAAGGAAACTTCTGTAGCAAGCTTTATTGCCGTTCGCGACATGACTAAAGCCGGAGATATGATTCGTAATGCAACCTACAATGCCTGGATTCCTCTTTTAACCTGTGCGGTAATATATCTTATTCTTACTGTAGGACTTACCAAGCTCTTTGGTCTGCTCGAAAAAAGGATGGCAAAAAGTGACAGATAATACATTAATCGAAGTAAAAAATCTCAAAATTAGCTTTGGTGATCTTCACGTAATTAAGGACCTGTCTACCAGTATTAAAAAAGGCGAAAAAATTGTAGTAATTGGTCCTTCTGGTTCTGGTAAAAGTACATTTCTTCGCTGTCTGAACAGACTTGAAACCCCTGATGGCGGAACAATTATTTTTGAAGACAATGATATGACCGACCCAAAAACAAATCTTGATGCATGTCGTCAAAAAATGGGTATGGTTTTTCAGCATTTTAATCTTTTTCCACATCTTACTGTAATGGAAAATATCACTCTTGCTCCTGTTCAGCTTGGTCTTAAAACTAAAGAAGAAGCCGAAGCAGAGGCTCATGCTCTTTTGGAACGCATAGGTTTGCCAGAAAAAGCAGATGTATATCCTTCAACCTTGAGCGGCGGTCAGAAGCAGCGTATTGCAATTGTTCGTTCTCTTGCAATGCACCCAGATGTAATGCTTTTTGATGAGCCGACTAGTGCGCTCGATCCAGAAATGGTAGGTGAGGTTCTTGAAGTTATGAAGGATCTTGCTCATGAAGGCATGACAATGGTTGTTGTTACTCATGAAATGGGCTTTGCACGCGAGGTTGCAGACCGTGTTATGTTCATGGATGGCGGCTACATAGAAGAAGAGGGCACTCCAGAGCAGATTTTCCAGCATCCGCAGTGTGAGCGCCTTCAGCAGTTTTTAAAATCGGTATTGTAAAATTTTCTTTCCTTTTGCGTAACTTTATTGTTATCTTTAACGTTATACAGTTATATTGACAAAAACATAAGGAAAACTGTATTATCGTATTAGTACAATAATACTTAAGGAGATTTGCAATGCCAGTTATTACACTTGACAATGTCCGCAAAACATACCCGCTTGGAAAACAAAGGGTAGAGGCTGTAAAAGGAGTTTCATTCAGCATTGAAAAAGGCGAGTTTGCCGCAATTTCGGGGCCTTCCGGTTCCGGAAAATCTACAATCTTAAATATGGTTGGTCTTATTGACCTTCCTACTTCCGGAAAAATCATAATTGACGGTGTAGATGTTTACGACGGTTTTAATCTTGAAAATACAGAGCTCGATGCCGGCCGCTTAAACAACTACAACGAAAAACAGAATAAAAAAATCAAAACTACTGTTCCAAACAAACTCGATAAAAGAATTACAGGACTCCGCCGTTCAAAGCTGGGTTTTATTTTCCAGACCTTCAACCTTATTCCTGTTTTGAATGTTTACGAAAATATTGAGTTCCCTCTGCTGCTGGAATCAAAAGACAAAAATCTTGCCTGTCCTGTAGATTCCTTTACTAAAAAGCAGAAAGAAGAATGGATTCACTATCTTATGGAAAAAACCGGCCTTACCGACTGGGAAAAACATAAGCCAAGTGAGCTTAGTGGTGGTCAGCGCCAGCGTGTAGCAATTGCCCGTGCCCTTGTAACAAAAGCACCTGTAATTCTTGCCGATGAACCTACTGCAAACCTTGACTCTGTAAACTCTGCCCAGATTCTTTCTCTGATGAAGGATTTGAACCGCGATCCGGAACTGCAGACAACCTTTATTTTCTCAACTCACGATTCGCGCATTGTAGAAATGTGTGATCACGTAGTTCATATTTTTGATGGTAATATAAAGAATGATGAGCACAAGACCGGCTCAGATGTTTACAACGTGGAGTCTAAATAATGAGAGAAATATTTAAGCTTGCCTTGCGAAACCTTAAGGAACACAAGTCAAAAACTATAATAATTGCAAGCTTTCTTGTTTTTGGTATTGCAATTGTTATTTTGGGTAACTCTTTTTTAGAGTCTGTAAACCGCGGTCTCGAAAAAGATTTTCGTACAAATTACACCGGCGATATTGCAATTGGTAAAAATCCCGAAAAAGGTGTTATCAACGATCTTTTTGGTGTAAATTCAACTAACATTACAACAGAGATTCCTCAGCTGCCTGCAATTACTGACCTTGATAAGGTAATGGAAATTGTAAATCAGACAGAGGGAATTAAAAGCCATACAAAGCTTATTTCGGCACAGATTCTTGTTGCTTATGGTGTAGAAATGGATTTATCTGATCTTATAGACAGAGATGATCTTGGTTTTGACGATCTGCCAATTTCTATGCTTTTTGCCGGCGAAGATGATTCTTACTGGAATACTTTTCCTAGCGTAAACTTTGTAGAAGGAACTTATCCTGCTGCAGGCACAAATGAAATAATGATTGATACCCGTGTAAAAAAAGCCTATGAATCTTTATATTCACGCACCCTCAATCTTGGAGATACAGTTCTTTGTGCAGGTGCCAACTCAAACAATGTTATCCGTGAGGCAAAGGTTGTAGGCATATTTAATCCTCCTAACGAAAACTCTGCCATGTTCCAGATTGTTTATTGTAATCCGGATTTTGCAAGAGCTTTTGCCGATCTTACTTATGCTTCAAATTTTGAAAATCAGATTCCAGATTCTATTGACCTTTCTATTAATACAATGGACGAAGATGATTTGTTCTCTTCTTTTGATGATGATCTGTTTTCAATTGATGATACATCTTCTGCCTTTGTTGGCAGTGGCATAGATGATTTTGATTCTATTCTTGGAGACACAAGTCTTCGAGACGAACTCAACAAAACAGACGAGGGAGCCTGGCATTATGTTCTTGCCAAAGCAAAAAATCCCGGCCAGACCCAAAGCATTATCAACGAGCTTAATGAAAAATTTAAAGAAGCAAATCTTGATGTTTATGCAATGGACTGGAAAAGAGCTGCTTATTCCTATTCTCAGTCTGTAGAAGGAATTGGCCTTGTCTTTAATATCCTTATTTCAATTCTGGCAATCGTTGTATTTATTATCATAATGAACACAATGATTGTTTCGGTAATTGAACGCACCGGCGAAATTGGAACAATGCGTGCAATTGGTGCCGAAAAGAAATTTGTGCGCCGTCTCTTCTTCAGCGAAACTATTATGCTCACATCAATTTCTTCTCTGCTTGGTATAATTGTTGCCGCAATAGTAATGGCAATCTTTAATTCCCTTAATATAACTATAACAAACAGTATTGCCAAAATGATTCTTGGAGGAGGGCTGCTAAGGTTCTCTCCAACAGCTGGCATTATCATAACAACAATTGTAGTTGCTGTTGGCGGAAGTGTAATCAGTAATCTTTATCCGGTTTCTTCTGCCCTTAAAATTACGCCGCTTAAAGCTTTAAATCAGGGAGGCAACTAATGAAGAGTTCAATTAATTTTTCTCTAAAAAATCTTACAAGACAAAAAAGACGAAACGCAGTTTTAGTTGTTGCCATTGCCTTTGGATTTTTTGTAGTAACAGCAATTGATGGTCTTACAACAGGCCTGGTTGGAAATCTTGAAAATCAGATTACTCAGCTTGTTGGTGGAAACGTAGTTTGCGAAGGTCTTGAATGGATTCCTCCTTCTACCGAAAACGGCAAGGTCCAGCTTGTAAATATTGTCCGCGACCGAAATTATATTAAAGATATTGTTGATGAAATTGGAATTAAATATGATTATTATTCCTGCTTTACAATGTCTGGCGGTCAGATTATTTTTAACGGTAAAAAGGCCATGATTCAGCTTTATGGCCGCGACCTTGACGAAAAACAGCTTCGCAGTTCAATGCAACTTGTAAGCGGAAGTATAGATTCTTCAATTCCAAACGGACTTATCATCAGCGATAAAATTGCCTCCTCAATGAATCTTCAGGTAGGTGATGATGTAATTTATACAACAACTACTGTTTATGGTCAGAACACTGTAGCCGATATGAAAATTGCTGCAATTATGAAGTCTAACAGCTTTATAAATACAATGCAGTCTTACTGCGATATTGAAGATTTAAACAGAATTGTAGAAATGCCGGAAGGCTCTTACTCTATGTTCTCGCTTTATCTTCGCAATAAAAAATATCAGACAAAAGCTGCCATGGCTATAGAAGCAAGAATCCGACAGGATGCAGATGTAAATCCTCAGATCAATGTAACAAGCCGTGCCCTTGCAATGAAAACGAATCCAACAAATATTGGAAAGGGTATTGAAAAACAGGTCGATTCCCGCAAAGCAGAAAATGAGTGGAAAGGCGTTAAGTATGCAGTAGAAACTCTTTATGACGAAATTCCTCAGATTAAAACAGTAATGAATATTGTTCACATTGTTGCAACTACAATTCTTATTGTTATTCTGCTCATTGTAATGATAGGTGTCTCTAACACTTACCGCATGGTTTTGTATGAACGCATCCGCGAAATTGGAACTATGCGTGCACTTGGCATGACTGGTAAAGATACCAGAAAAGTCTTTACAAGCGAAGCTGTTGTGCTTTGTGTAATTGGGGCTGTTCTTGGCCTTATTCTTGCAGTTATTGTAATGGCAATTATTCATACAATTCCAATTCACAATGAAGCCTTGTCTCTTTTCTTAAGCAAAGGACATTTCTCATTCAAAGTTTCTCTTGGAACTGTTATACTGCAGTATATTCTGCTTATTGTGCTTACATCCTGGGCCGTACGTGGCAGCGCCAAAAAAGCCGCTTCCCTCAGCCCGGCCGAAGCATTGAGAACTATAAAATAGGAGTTTTTATGAAAAAAACAATTATTACCTTGTGCCTGTCACTCTTTTTTGCTGCAGGGCTTTTTGCCCAGGCTTCTGCCGCAGACAGCGAGAAGGCATACAAAATTCTTGAGGCAACCGACGATGTTCTTGCCTATCACGGAGACTATTCTGCAACCGTTTCTCTTTTAATTGAAAAACCAAATAAACCAAAAGAGAGCCTGCAGTATAAAATTTTTGAACGTACCGATAAAAAACTCATGACTCTTGTTCAGCTTTATCCCGAAGCCGATAAGGGAAATGGATTTTTACGCGATGATGATAATATCTGGGCTTATGATCCAATCAGCCGTAAGTTTAGTCATACATCTTTAAAAGAGTCTCTTGGTAATTCAGACGTTAAGCTTGATGATATTGAACAGGACGAAAATTCCTGGAGAATTAATTACGATATTGAAGCTTTTGAAAACGGCATGCTTGGAAAACAGGAGGTTTATATTATAACTGCAAAAGCAAAAACAAATGAACCTTCTTATGCAAAAACAAAATTTTATGTACGTAAAGATATGAACCTTATTCTTAAATACGAAGATTTTTCCGGTTCAGACCGTCTTATGCGTACAACGCTACTTCCAAAATATGCCAAGGTTCCTTCAGGCTTTGTTCCAACTCAAATTATTGTAAAGGACGAATTAAACCCCGGCGAAAATACAACTCAGGTAATTTCGGACTTAACTTTTGACGCCTTGCCTGACCGTATTTTTACAAAAGCTTATCTTGAAGGATTGAACTAATGAAAAAAATATTTTCTATTTCTGTTGTGTTCCTGTTAACAATGGGTTTTCTGTTCGCCCAGTCTGATGACGACCTCTTTGGCAGTGATGATGATTTATTTGGCGACGATGATTTTCTTATTGAAGAAGTTGCCGATGTTTCTGCCAAAAGCGATTTGAGTAAGGGCGTGCTTTTTGATAACGGTACCGTAAAGATTGGCGGAAATTTTACATCAGAAATCAGTACTTCATTCCTTGTTTACTCCGATGATGATAAGTCCTTTATGGAGCATTTTTCTGATACAAAAATCAGCCCGAATGTAGGTGCTTATCTGACAGTTGATGCGCGTCCAACTCAGGATCTGCGCATGTATTCAAAGTTTGGGTTGAGGTATCCGTTTAGTTCGAAGGCAACTTATACAGATTCGCCATTAAATATTCAGGGCAAAGATTTCTTAGGTAATAATACATATGGTGTCGATGTTACCGACTGGATTTATCTCAAGGAATTATTCACCGATTTTTCTGTAGCCGACACAGCCTTTTTCCGTTTTGGGCTTCATACAGTTACCTGGGGTGCAGGTTATTTCTTTAGCCCTGTAAGCGACATTATTAATACATCAATGATTGACCCTGAAAATACATCTGCCCAGGTAGACGGCTGCTTTAATCTTCGTACTCAGATTACCTTTCCTGATTCCCAGAATTGTCTTTGGGTTTATGTAATGCCGGCCTTTGATTATGCCAAGAACTGTGCATTTGCCGGTAAATATGATTTAGTAATTGGCGGCTGGGAGCTTGGTCTTGGCGGATACTGGAAATATGAAGCAGCTCCTAAAGTTACCTTTACAGCTTCTGGAAGTTTGAAGAAATTCAACCTGTTCGGTGAAGCCGTATTCCAATACGGAAGCGATCTTGAATGGGATAAAGAAAAATATAAAACTGCAATTTTTAAGGCTACAGCAGGCTTCAGCTATACCTGGAAGGATCCTTCAATCACTCTTGTAGGTCAGTATTATTATGACGGAAATAATTTTGAGTTTGATAATGAAACAATGATGTATCTTGCTTCAAATCCAATGTATGTAAAAGATAGTTTTACAAAGGGACATAATGCTGCCCTTGCCTTGAGCTTTGGAAGAATTTTTGGAACTACAAAATTAACTGCCGCAGTATTTGGAATTGTGAATTTTGGTAAAGAGGATTTGCCTCCGGTTGTCACAAGCTTATTAAAGGAATATGGTGCCGAAAGTCTTATGGGTTCAGGAACATTCTCTGCAATGTTAAATTATGCTCCAACAAATTCAATCACACTTGGAATTGGTCCTCATATGACTTTTGCAGACTGGGATTCAAAGCCGGATCTAGCACTTAAATTGACTTTCACCCTCGGTGGCGGAAAGTTCTAATTATGTTTACACACATCTTCTTTGATTTAGACGGAACTCTCACAGATCCTGCGTTAGGAATAACTAACTCTTTTATTCATGCGCTAAAGTTTTATGGTATGGAGATTCCGTCTTACGAAGAACTGTGCAAACTCATAGGCCCGCCGCTTCCATACAGTTTTGAAACAACCTTTGGTTTTGACCACGACAAGGCAATGGAAGCGGTTGCCAAATATCGTGAATACTTTTCAACAAAAGGTCTTTTCGAAAATAAAGTCTACGAAGGAATACCGGAGCTTTTACAAACTTTGAAAGAGCAGGGGAAGCATCTTCTTGTAGCCACTTCAAAACCCGAAGAATATTCAATCAAAATTATAGACCACTTTGGCCTGCGCAGATATTTTGATTTTATCTGCGGCAGCCTCATGGACGAGTCCCGCAGTAAAAAATCAGAAGTCATTGCCTATGCCTTAGAACGTTGTTGTTTAGGGCAGGACGACAAAGATAAAGTCCTCATGGTAGGTGACCGCTTCCATGACATAGAAGGTGCAAAAGCTAATGGCCTCAAATCCTGTGGCGTTTTATTCGGCTATGGTGCCCGCCAGGAATTAGAAGAGGCCGGAGCCGATTATATTGTAAAATCTGTAAATGAATTATTAGAGGTAATATTAAATTAGCCTGATGGAGTTTTTATGTGGTATGGCTTTAATGTTTTATGGCTTTTTAGTGCCGGTGGAAAAGAGCCTTTTGTAAATCCTCGTTTTATCAGAATTGATGAAAATGAACTTGATTTTATGGCAGAGATGGGTTGTAATTTTGTCCGCCTGCCAACAGACTACCGCTTCTTCATTCATAATTTTGAATATGATAAATATGATGAAGAAATGCTTAAAGTCCTTGATAAATGTATTGATGCCATTGTAAGCCGGGGTATGCACTGTTCCCTTAATGTTCATCGAGGCCCGGGCTACTGCGTAAATGGAAATGAATTTGAAAGAGATAATCTTTGGACAGATTTAATTGCCCAAGATGCTTTTACAAATCTATGGAAAACTTTTGCAGAGCGTTACAAGAATTATTCAAAAGACCAGTTAAGCTTTGACCTTCTCAATGAGCCACCGAATCCCGGCCAGTATGGGCTTACCCGCCAGAATCATAAGGCAATAATGGCAAGAGTTGCAGCCGAAATCAGAAAGATTTCTCGGGATAGAACTATTGTCTGCGATGGATTGGGCGGTGGACATCTTGCTGCTCCTGAACTTGCAGATTTGAATGTTGTAATGAGTGGCCGTGGATACATGCCTTTTCATCTTACCCACTGGAATTCTGAATGGAACGAAAAGAACGGCTCAATGACCTGGGATTATCCGGACTGGCCCGGTGTCAAAGAAAACGGCAAAATCTGGAATCGTCAGGCTCTGCTTGATTTTTATAAACCCTGGAAAGAAATGAAAGATTCCGGCTGCGAAGTTCATATTGGAGAGGCCGGCGTTTATAACAAGGTTCGCAATGATACAGCTCTGGCCTGGTACCGGGACTTTTTTGGAGTTTGTAATGAACTTGGTTTTGGTTTCGCCTTATGGAACTTCAGGGGCGCTTTTGGAATTGTTGAGCACCGTCGCGAAAACACTCACTGGGAAACCATGCACGGCATGATCGTAGACCGCGATTTATATGAACTGTTTAAAGAGAGTATGAAATAAGATGATTTTGTGACATTTACTGTTTATTCAAATAACTTAAGCGCATATCTTACGGTGTCCATTGCGTCTTTGCCGTAAAAGTCTGCACCAATTTTGTCTGAATATTCCTGTGTCATTACAGCGCCGCCAACGCAAACTTTAGCCCATGGGCATTCTTTTCGTAAAAGCTTTATTGTGTCTTCCATGGCAGCAACTGTAGTTGTCATAAGTGCCGAAAGTCCTACAAGCTGAATCTTGTCTTTTTTACAGGCATCTACTACAACTTCAGGAGCAACATCTTTTCCTAAATCAATTACTTCAAAATCATAATTCTGTAAAAGAACTTTTACAATGTTTTTGCCAATGTCGTGAATGTCGCCCTTTACTGTGGCAATTATGACCTTTCCTTTTGATTTACCTTTTTTGCCAGATTTTTCCATAAAGCCGCGGATTTCATCAAAAGCAGTTTTTGCCGCATCTGCAGCCATAAGTAATTGTGGCAGGTACATCTTTTTTGCTTCAAACTGTTTACCTACATAGTCCAGTCCCGGTATAAGATGATTGTTTATAATTTCAAGCGATTCTGTAGTTTTGAGTAATTCTTTAGTTGCTGTAGCCGCATCGTTTTTCAAACCTTTAATAATGGCATTTTTTAGAGGAGAACTTTCTATGGCTCCTGAGCCTGTCGAAGGACCACCTGCTGAACCCGCCGGGGGCGTTATGGGGGTGGAACCCCCGTTAGAAGGGGTAGCGGAAGCCGGTACGGCTGCAGTGAGGGGGAGTATTCCCCCTTCCTTATTAATCCACTCAATATAATTCGTGCAGTTGTTATCCAATCCTAACAAAAGACTTGTGGTATACCATGCTTTTTTCATTTCCATCTGGAGTGGATTCATAATTGCAGCACTAAGCCCATTTTGCATTGCCATTGTAAAAAATGAAGCAGTAACAAACTCTCTGTTAGGCAAACCAAATGAGACGTTAGATATGCCTAACGAAGTATTGCCACCCGTTTCATAAATCCCGCGGACTGTTTCAAGAGTAGCAAGTCCTGCCTGTGAGTCTGAACTAACAGCCATGGCAAGAGGATCTATAATAATATTTTTTTTTGCAATTCCATAACGGGCAGCTTCTTTGTAAATCTTTTTTGCAATCTTAAGACGATCGGCTGATTTTGCAGGAATGCCTTTTTCATCAAGAGTAAGTCCTATAACAACCCCACCATATTTTTTTACAAGCGGGAATACTGCATCCATAATTTCTTTTTTGCCGTTTACAGAATTTATAAGAGGCTTGCCATTGTAGCGTCTAAGAGCAGCTTCCATAACTGTTGCCGAAGAGGTATCAATCTGGAGTGGTAAATCTGTAACTGCCTGAAGCTCTGTCATTACTCGAACCATCATTTCTTTTTCATCAATTTCTGGCAGGCCTACATTTACGTCCAGAACTTCTGCGCCCGCTTCTTCCTGTTCAAGTCCCTGATGAATTATGTAATCAATATCATTATTGCGTAAGGCTTCCTTAAATTTTTTCTTTCCAGTTGGGTTTATGCGCTCGCCAATAAGAACGCAAGGTCTGCGGGCCCCCAGTTCATTTTTCCCAAAATATACAACCTTAGTATTTGAACTTATAACGCAGGTTTCTTTTGGTGTCACAAGTTTTTTTGTAGAGGTAAGGGCGCCCTGTTTTTCCAATGTCTTTTTCATTAAGGAAATATATTCCGGTGTAGTTCCACAGCAGCCGCCAAGAATCTTTGGCTTTACAGAAGGAACTGCATAAACTTTTTTCATTGCCTGTACAAAGTCTTTTGCATTTACATCAAAAACAGTTTTGCCGTCTACTACTTTTGGAAGCCCCGCATTCGGATTTACAATTACAGGAACGTTTGCGGCATTGCAAAGACGTTCTACTGCGGGAAGCATTTCTACCGGGCCTAAACTGCAGTTTACACCTATGGCAGAAACTCCAAGGCCTTCCAGCATTGCAACCATTGTTTCTGGTGTAGAACCGCTTAAAGTTCGGCAATCGGCATCGTAAACATTTGTAACAAGGATAGGGTAGGAGATTTTTGCTTCTTCCATTATTTCTTTTGCAGCAATTATCGCGGCTTTTGTTTCATAGCCGTCATTCATTGTTTCAATGAGAATGCAGTCAAAGCTCTGTGATTTTTTCTGTGCGCATTTAAATGCTGTTCTGAAAGTCTTTTTATATAAGCTGATGCAGTCTTCAAAATCAAGATCTCCCATTGGCTTCAAAAGCTTTCCGGTTGAGGAAATATCAAAGGCAATGAAAAGGGCAGGAGAGTTTCCTGTTTCTGCCTTAATTTTTTTTGCAGCCTGCCTGCGGGCATTGTTAGCATTGACTAACGCTGCCGAAATTATTTTATTTATATTTGTCGGATACTTTGTTATAAAAGCCCCAAAGGTGTTTGACTTAATAATGTTTGCGCCTGCAATAAAATAATCATAATGAAGTTGAGTAATGATATCCGGGTGTTTGAGGTTCCAGGTTTCTGGAAGTTCTCCGGGCTTTAATCCCTTGCTTTGTAAAATTGTTCCGGTTCCTCCATCAAAAAAAAGTGGAGTTTTTCCAATGAAGTTTGAAATAGTATTTTTCATTTTGTCCTTCCAATAAAACTTTTTTTATTCTGCAAAAAATTAATGATGGGTAGCGTGATATTTGTGTTTTTCTTTATATTGTTCTTTATCTGCCAGTTTTAATAACTGCTGCAGATTGCAATTATCCGGGCCATATTCTACGGCTCCAAAACTGATGCTTATTTCAAAAGGAAGATTATTCTCCTTAGAAACAGATTTACAGGCATGCTTTAAAGCTTCCTTTGTTTTTTTCAGATGTTCAAGAGGAAGTCCCGGAATAACCCCTGCAAATTCATCTCCTCCAAGCCTACCTATTACGTCGTTCTGACGGAAAACAGTTTTAAAAATCTGTGCTTCAAGTTTTATTGCAGTATCTCCCATTTCGTGGCCATAATTGTCGTTGATTTTCTTAAGATCGTTCATATCTGCAAAGAAAATTAATCCGCCTGCTCCCATTTTTATAGACAGCTTGATTGCCTCTTTGCCCATTTCTTCAAAGCCTCGTCTGTTAAAGCTTCCTGTCAGGCTGTCTATCATAGAAATTTCATTTAATTCAGTATTGTCCATCTGCAGGATTTTATTTTCTGATGAAAGCTTTTCATTTTCTTCAAGCTGCTTTGTATAAATATATGACTGGGCAATTACATTCGAGAAAGTTTTTAAATAAATCATCGAAAGTAAATATTCATTTGTAATGCATTTTGCTACAAAATATCCATATTGCTTGTTACTGAAGAAAATTGGCTGCCATATAAAAGAACCCGGTTCTGTTCCAAAATACTTAGAAGGTAAAAGCATTTTTTGAGGATTAAAAACATCCTTCAGATTTGGCATTTTTATATTCTGAAGTTTATCAATATACATCTTTACCGTTGCTTTTTGAGGCAGCTCCATTTGAACGTTATCCTGAACAACTATAGGCTTATCGTACATACAAACAGCAATCGAAGGTACATATTGTCGGGGCATTATCTCATCAAAGGTTTCAAAAAGCTTGTCCATAGTTACTTCGTTTTGAATTGCCTCCAGTAAAAAGTAGATATTCTGCTGAATGAGATTTTTTTCTACATGAAGCGATACCGAAACATTGTGATTTACAAAAGTTCGTTTACGGATTTTATCAAGGAACTCTGATTCTTTATTTTCGCAGCCACACGATTGTCTGAAAATAGGTTTTATAGAAATAGGAGTTCTTTCATCTACCTTCTGCCCCTTTGCTCTTTTCCATACAATTTCAGCTGCCGTGCTTCCCTGAAGTTCCATCTGCTGGCTGATTGTTGAAAGAGAAAGGTCTGCAACCTGAGATTGAATAATATCGTCAAAGCCAACTACTTTTACATCGTCAGGAACTTTTGCACCTATTGATTCAAGAGCCGCTATGCTTGCAAAAGCCATCATGTCATTAGAGGCAATCAGTGCGTCAAAGTTTATATCTTCTTTTTTTGAATATCTGTTTTTTATAGCATAGTAGGCCTTATCGTAAACAAAATCTCCTTCAAAAATCAGGCTTTTATCAAATTCCAGACCGTTATTTTCCATAGCCTTTAAAAAGGAATTATATCTGTCTTTGGCTTCTTCAGAACCTGTTTCAAGGGCAGATGAAAAAGCAAAGCGTTTACAGCCATGTTTGTTTTTAAGGTGATTTATTATTTCATCATAGGCAGAGTCACACGAAACATAGGTTGAACAAGATTTTTTAATATCAAGATGGGTAGAAATTGAAACAAGATTTTTAGTTTTAAGATTAGATAAAAAGCCTGTAAGTTCTTCCTTTGAAATAAATGAAAGATAAACTGAAGATAAAACAATAACACCGTCAATCTGTTCTGTACCGGCCAGCTTCATTCCAATCCAGTATTGTTTTGTTAAAAGATTCTGGATCCATTTTGTTGTGATAGTAATGAGATTTACATCTTTATCTGTAAAAAAAGAGTTAATACCGTCAAGAACAGCATAAGAATAGTCATTTGCAATTTCACTTACTAAAACAACAATGTTCTTTTTCATAGATTTTTCATTATATAATAATTTGAATAATATGTCATCTTGATGTATCTATTAAACCTGTAAGACACAATTTTTGAAGGATTTTTAGAAGAGGTATTTTTTTAAGAATTTCAGTAAAAAAAGTGAAAAAAATGATGATTTTTTCAAAAAAAAGCAAAAAAAAAATGATTTTCCTGTTGACATATTTTTTAAATGAGAATATTATAGTCCTCACCGTCGCAACACAAGGTTGTGACAGTATTAAAAATCTTCAGTTTTTTGACAGAATAGGGAAGGAAAGAATAGAACAAGTAAGGTTCTATGAACGAAGACGTTAGTTTTTGTTCTGTACATTGACTACAATG
>JBGVAV010000117.1:0-12065 GCA_045224915.1 Treponema sp. | reverse complement strand
ACACCGCCAATATTATCTTTTCTGTATAGTCCAACTTCATCCAAATACCAATAATTTGTAAAATCAATAAATCGTGGATATTTTGTTAATATTTTTAATTCTTCAGTTATTTGTTCATTTGTAAGTCCTTGTTCTTGCATCTGTTTAAGTTTTTGCAAATACTCTTTAATATTATTCTTTTGAACACTCCATTTATTTTCTTGGTGTTTATCTTTTAATATTTCAATATTTTTGGCATAAACAAGACAATACTCATGGCTTACGGATATAAATAAACTTTGATTTTTTGAGCTATTTGTATTTCTTACAATAGTTGCTATAAAATTTTGTTCTCCAAAGATCTCATTACATTGAAATTTTAATTTATCATATTCACAATCATCAATTGAAATAAAAATAACACCATCATCTGATAAAAAATCCTTTGCTACTTTAAGTCTTGGATACATCATGTTGAGCCAATCAGTATGGAATCTTCCGTTACTTTCTGTGTTTGTGACAAGTCGGTTTCCGTCTTCGTCTGTTTGTCCACTATTTGCAATATAATCTGCTGCATTTTGAGCAAAATCGTCCTCATAAACAAAATCGTTTCCAGTATTGTAAGGTGGATCTATGTAAATCATTTTAATTTTACCTAGATATGTTTCCTGTAAAAGCTTCAGTACCTCAAGATTATCACCTTCAATGTAGAGATTCTCTGTTGTATCAAAATTCACGCTTTCTTCACGGCATGGACGTAGGGTCTTATTTATGGGAGAATTTGCAGTAAGAATTGCCTGTTTTTTGTCCGGCCATGTAAATTGGTATCTTTCTTCTCGTCCTTCAACAAGAGTATTAGAAAGCTCTTGCTTTAGCATGTCAAAATCTATCTTCTTTGTAATGCTGCCGTCATTAGCTTTTGACTCAGTAATACAATTTGGAAAGAGTTCGGCTATCTTATTTATATTCTCGTCAATCTTATTAAGCGAATGCATTTTTAAGTGATCCATTTTATTACTCCTATTTGTTTAATAGTTTTGTATCAATAAATATATGAAGTATAAAATCAGAAAGTTTATTAGTCTTTTCTAATTTTAAATTTTTATAAACTTCGTTAATAGCTTTTTCCCAGTCCTCTTTTGTTTCAGCTTTTCCAGTGACTGTTTTATCGTTTAAGAAATAAATGAACAGAAGATGTGCATCAATTTTGTTTATTTCGCGTAAATAGTAAAGATGTGCAATTCTGTTAGCATACTGATAATAATTGTCTTTACACCAGCTAACATCAGATTTTACATTCAAAAATGTTTTTGTATCTTCAAGACTCTTTTCAATTAGGGCAATAGATTTCTCAGAAGATGCTCCAGTAGTTTCAATCATTTGCTCACTAATATGAGCTTTAGCTTCCATAAGAAAAATAGTTTCATTTCCTTTTGCTAATCCATCCCAATGAGCTCCGTTATTCGGCCAAAATTCTTTTAATGGTTTTATAATTTTTGAATTGATTCCCAATCTGTTAATAAAATCCTGGTCTACATATTCTGCATACTCATCATCTTTGAGTGGTGAAAGCCATTCAAGTTTAATTGATTTATTCATAATTTTTGATAATTCCTGATTGAATAAATCTTGATATTGATTTGCTACTAACTGCAAATCTTTTTGACTTCCGTGTGTTTCACTTGTAAATGTATTTCTTGACAATTGTATCTCCTATAACTTTTTAAATTCTTCTTCAAGTTTTCTTTTTTGATTTACAAGTTCAAACTTCTTTTTAGGTTGAACTTCCTTTCTTGCAAGTTTTTCAAGCCTATCTATATCTTTATGCAACTTTTCTTTTTTATCTTTAATTTCAATGTTTTCTTTAAGAGTTAAAGAATTATCCCATTCTCCACCTTCAATCTTTTTAATTATATTTTCCCAGATTTCATCAAAGTTTAATCCAATAAGTGGAATAGCAGCAGTATTTTCAAAAAGCCAATCTGTTGTAAAAAGCTTTTCACAAAAAACTGCCAATTGTATTTCTTCTTCAAATTGTAAAGCAAATACGAGATTCTGCGGAATTAGTTTTGCAATTCTTTCTATATTTTTTGGTTCATAATCTTTATTTTTTAATGTAACTGAAAGAATATAAAAACTATTTACTTTTTCGCCAGCTTGTATTGCTGGTATTGTTCTAGTACTCACTTCATTAACAATATCAATTCTGCTTATATCAGCGTCAAACTGTGTTTGTTGTGCATTTGTTAGTTCAAATTTTCTATAAATCTGCGCTTTGGGAAGAGCTTTATGGACTTGAGTTATATCTGGTAGATTAAGCATTAGCGACCTCTTTAATTACTAAGAAGCATATAAGCTCAAAGTCATCAAGGCCTTTTATTTGTCCATGCTTAAAATCAATATTTTCTCCACTCAAAAATGAATCCATATCACTTTCATCTTTAACTTCAATAATCGAAGCAATAGAATCACATAAAAGTTGGTTATATGCTTTCATATTACGACCATCTTTTGTTTCTATATTAAATTGTCTGTATGCTTCTGGGATAGGTTCGCTTTTTGCCTTACACATCAATCGCATTTTATCCAACATATTTTTAGGATTTAAATGATTGCAAACCACATTCCCATCTTTACCAATATATACCATATAAAATGGATGCAGCCTATTTTGATTATCAATATTTACATTATTGTTTCGGTTTTTCAAAACATAAATTACACCAGGAGGACAATCTTCTGAACTGTTTGTTACAGCATGTAATCCAAATGGAGTATTATCTAAGTCTCCATTTTCTTTAACATATTCAAGCAAATCTAAACGGAATTCATTAAGACCTAAATCCATAATGTTAATTCCTGTATTCATGTCTTCAATATCAGCAACTTCTTCTTGTAATCGTTTAAGCTGTTCTTTGCGATACTCTAGATCTTTCTGTTCTTCCTCAAGAATATTGTCATCTGCAGTTGCTGTCATATCAACAATTTTCATTCTTGTTTCAACACGACCTTTAAGATTTATATATTCATCAAGTGTTAAATCAGGCCAAAAGTTTACAAGTTGAATCTGTTCATTTTTACTTCCAATACGGTCTATTCGTCCAAATCGTTGAATAATACGAACAGGGTTCCAATGGATATCATAATTAATAAGATAATCACAGTCCTGCAAGTTTTGACCTTCAGAAATACAATCTGTTGCAATAAGTAAATCTATGCTTCTAGCATCATCAGGAAAAATTACATTCTTATCTTTTGAAAGTGGAGAGAAATATGTTAGAACTGCATTCAAATCACAACGGAAATTATCAAGAGTACTACGCCCATCTGTTGTTCCACTTATCATTGCAGAATTCAATCCATACTTTTCTTTTATATATCCATTCAAATTGTCATAAAGATAATCAGCTGTATCTGCAAATGCAGAGAATACTATTACTTTTTTGTTATCTCCATTTATTGGATGTTCAATCTTATTACTTATAACTTGAATCAGTTTCTGTAATTTTGAATCTTTATCAGGTGTAATATCAGATATTAAGCTTTCAAGACCGCTAAGTATGGCAGCATCCATTCTTAAATCTGCAAGCCATGAAACATAATCCATATCATTCAAATCAATCTTAACTTTTTTACCAATTGAAAAAATATCACTAGCATTCTGATCATCAAAATCATAATCTTCGTCAAATGAGATATCAGTCAGATTGATATTTGGATTGTTTTTGTTTTCATGAAAATCTTCAACAACTTTTATTGTCTGCGTAATATAATATTTTACTCTCTGAACTGTAAGCCTGAATGAATAAACAGAACTTTCAAGACGTTTTAAAAGGTTAATTGCCATAAGGCGACGAATACCGCTTTCACGTCCCATCTGGTCGAATCCGCCAGTTCCAGTTTCTTCATCAATGTTTAAATCATATTTAGAACGTTTACTTGGCAAAATAAAATGTGAAGGAACATAAACTGAAAGTTTAAGTTTATTCAATTCTTCAAAAATCAAATTAAATGTTGTTTCATTATCATCTTCTGTAAGAGGAGTCTGTATAGAAATTGGATGTAATCGTTTAGGGAAAGTTCCAATGTCTTTAGTGTCATAATACTTTTGGATATGTTTACGACTTCGTGCAATGGTTACGCTATCAAGAACTTCGAAGAAGTCAAAGCTCAACATACTTAATAGATTCTCAGTAGTGCGGTCATCTTTTTCAAAACGACTCCATTTATTAAATGCAATCTGAGCTTGTCTGAATATATCTTCAATTGAACTTTTTGTTTTTAGATTTTGATCGAGATTTGCTGCGACACCTTCATATGCAAGCGCAAGCTGATTTCTTAAATCGACAAAACGATTATTAACAGGTGTTGCACTAAGCATTAACACTTTAGTTTTTACACCTTGTTTAATGACTTTTTCCATTAATTGCATATAACGGTTTTCTTTAGTGTTAGCATGAGTACCTATGCCATTACGGAAATTATGAGATTCATCAATTACAACCAGGTCATAGTTTCCCCAGTTAATATATGCAAGATCATTTCCATTTGATTGTCCGTATTTTCTATTCAAATCAGTATGAAATAAAACATCATAACGGAGTCTGTCATCAGCAATTGGATTATTCTTATAATTTCCTTTATAAATATTCCAGTTATTTGCGAGCTTCTTTGGACAAAGAACAAGAACTCTACTATTTCTGCTTTCAAAATATTTAATTACAGAAAGAGCAGTAAATGTTTTACCAAGACCAACACTATCTGCAAGAATACATCCATTATATTTTTCAAGCTTATTAATTATTGCAAGACATGCATCCTGTTGGAAGTTATAAAGCTTATTCCAGATTGCACTTTGCTTAAATCCAGTTGCCTCTTTTGGTAAAACATCTTCGCTTATATCGTCAAGAAATTCTTTGAATATATTATAAAGTGTAACAAAATATATAAACTCAGGAGCATTTTCGTTATATGCAGATGTAATGTTTTCTATGACCTGATCTGTTACATCCTGCATCATATCTTTGTTCTGCCAAAAGTTCTCAAAAGTTTGTAAAAAGCCTGTGCTCATTGGGGCTTTCATTTTTGTAATAGCAAATGCAGCGTTATTTCCTTTTTCAACACCTAATTCTACAGCTGTAAATTCTCTTACAGGACTATATGCAGTTTCATCAACATTCATAAAACAAGGCATATTCTGTTGTGTAGAATTTGATTTAAAATGTGCTTTATTCTTAATCCATTCGGCACATTCTTTTGCTATTGCTTTTTGATTAAGTTCGTTTCGTAGTTTTACTTCAAACTCAGTACCATAAAGACTTCTTTCACGGTTTAATCGTGGAATATAAAACTCTCTTTTCTCTTTTTTAGCTTTTTCTGCTACAAAGGTAGGAGAAGTAAAAATAAACCTTAATTCATCAATATTTTTAAGTTCATTTTGTAGTTCTTGGTAAGCATAAATAGAAAAACAAGCAGCTGCTATAGATATTTTACTGCCTGGTTGTAGTTCTTCTTTTATACTTTGACTAAGAGTTTTGTGAACATTATCAATAAATTCAGGTGTTATAACTTCCATAATAGTGATTAACTATTATAGCATATTTTTGACATAATTGCTCTAAAAAAAATCTTTATAACTCAACCATTCTTTCACTCAAATCCAAAAAATCACATCCTATTAAATCAGCAGCTTTTAATCCGCCATGACACAAGAATAAATCTTTATTTACATGTTCAAAATCAATTAGAATTGTAGGATTAAATGCCTGTTTTATTCTTGAAAAGAAGAGTATAAGGTAGCTTTTTATAATGAAGTAGACTGCTAGGAGAAAGTGTTCTGTATAACCTAAAACATAATCTTTATCGCTGACTACAATCCAATATGAATTACAGAATTTTACCATTCTTTCATGTTCTTCATCTGTTGTTATGGCATTGTAATAAGCTTCTATCTCACCGGTGATGTATTCTAAATCGTACAGGCTAAACTGTTTGAATTCATATTTTTCTTCGAGTGCTTTATCAATGATGTCTGCAATCTTATCATAGTACTTAGGATTTCTTAGCTGCTTTGCATATTTTGCAAGCTTTTTATCGTAATTCATAGGCACCTCATACAGTAATTCTCATTACTATTTTATTCTTAAAAATTTTTGTGATTTTACATTGCTGCCAGCATTCACTTTCTTTTATCGTTATGTTTATAGCTTCTACATAGCGATAGAATAAAATAGTCTTTTGCTCTGTATCAGGTTGCAAATTTATTTCAAAACTTACATCATAAACAGTGTTTTCAATAATACGGTCTTTTTCTTCATATTCAGATTGTTCAAATGAAAAATTGAATGACGGAAGTTCCAAGCAGTTTTCTTCCAGTTTTATGTTTTCAAATTGTTTAAGGATAATACCGTCATTATGTTCTTCATTTACTTTTTGAATATAGTCAGGCAATTTATTTATAAAGAGATCTTCAAGTTCCTTGTAAACAGTTTCAAAGCTTTTCATTAAAGTGTTTTTCTTCTATATAAATCTATGACCTTTTGAATCTCTTCCGGAAACACTTCGTTTCCCAGGTCTTCATTGTTTCTCTGTTTTATAAACTCCTTTTTTTTGATTAAGAAGAGTTTGATAATTGCTTCCTTCAAATCTGCTGGTAAATTTTCTGTTGTATATCCTGCATTATAGTTTAAGAATAATACATGTCCTTCATATTCTGCAGAGAGTAGGATTATTTTTCTTCCGTCTATTATGCAGTTAGGCACGCGAAGTTTTGTATTCATATCTGTGATGTTTATCATTTCTGTGATGTGGTCATAATCTGTATAAACAACCCTGTCTTTTACAGTCTGTATCTCATTGTAGTTTCTGTCTTCCAGGCTAAATCGTAAAAGCTTTTCAATATGTGTAATTGTTGAATCAAAGATAAGTTTATCTGTCTGTAAGTCTGTTGCTTTAAGTTCTACAATCTTCTGGAGTTCCTCAAATGTAAATGGTTTCATAAAATCTCTCTTTTTAATAGCAAGTAAAAAAAGCCTCCAAACTCTCTCCGATGTCCTTGGAGGCTTTTCGCGTCTGTCACGCTTTGCGCAATAACTTATTGCTCTGCGGTCTTAAGAAGAACCATGTTCTTTGCCGGTCTCGTAACCAAAAAGCCATCGCGCTTACGGAAGCGCATGAAGAGTTCACCATACTCAAGGCTTTCGGTTGTTTCGTCAAAGCGTTTGATTTCAATTCCTTTGCGGTTGCCGTGGATGATACGCTTTGGATTCATAAAGATGGCAAAAGTTGTATCAGCTTCGATGTCGGCAAACTGTGGAAGAAGTCTCGATTCAATTACATCATAGCCATCCAGGCGACCTGGCATTCCTTCCCATGGCTTACGCCAGATTGGGTTGCCGTTATCATCCTGAATGTTTGTAATGTGATTCAAAACTGTTTCGTTCATAAACCACTTGCAGTATTTTCTTTCTTCTGGTTCAACTTTGAGCTCGGCGGCTCTAAAGTCCTGGTAAGTAAGGTCTGCAATTGATGCGCTTGAAGCTGCGTGTTCTTCGGCGTTTTCCATGTTGATTGCTCCGGTGAAAGGGTCATCGTCGGCAATAAGACACTGGCGGTCAAATTCCTGGCCGTAAGCTTCGGTAAAGTCTTCGAGGAACATCTTTCCCAGGTCCACAAAAACATCTTCACCAAATTCGTCAAAGAATGGAACATACCCTGCAAGAGTGTAGGCTTTGAGCTCGGTTCTTGTCGGCATATTTGATTTTGTGGCATCAATTTTCTGGCCGTAGCTTGTGAGCCATTTAAGTTCAATTCCGCCACGGTTTCTTTCAGGAATAAAGATGGAAGGTCCGTTCATCGGGCGATGAGTTACCAGGTTCATCATCATAGACTGCTTGGCTGCTTCTTCCATAATGGTATCTTCATAAATTGGGTTTATGAGATACTGGTCATTGTTGGCAAGGTTTCCGATTGGTTCACCAAGCACGGCTTTAGATGGCACAAAACCTTTTCCGGTTTCCCAGGCAAAATCTTTCGGGTTGTTCCATTTTTCGGCACGGATGTTTGGAGTAAACTTAAGCTGGCCAAGAGTTTCCTGGTCTTTGTTCCAGGCTGCGCACAAAGCTTTTCCAAGGTTGTAGTAAACATCCTTGAGGCTCATCTGTTCCATTTTGGAATCTGCCTGTTTCATTGCTTCACGGAAGTTTTTAATACTTTCCTTGCAGCCCATAATTTCAGATGTTGTTGCGTTTTCCTGGTCATCAAGAATCTTAAGCATCTGTTCTGTAATTTCCTGCTGTTCCAGGAAATACTTGTTGATTTGCTCAACAGTTGCAGCTTCACTTGGAAGATTGGCTTTCATGTTGTCCAATCTTTTATGAAGTGCTAATATAACTTCATTCATCAAATAGCCCCCTAGCTTTTTGGTGATAGAGAGGGAACTGTTCCAGCAGTTCTCTCTCACTGTTTTTAGCTCTTATGCACCGGTCTTTCTAAGGCCTGCACATAACCTGTCAAAATACGAAAGCTCTTCGCTTTGAATTACTTCCGTTATCTCAAGTTTTTTAGTTCCGTTATTCCTTGCAAAAGGATTAGCCGGAACACAGCAGATGGAAAACTCCAATAACTCCTGCTTTCTGAAAATCAAATCACACTCGCGGTCTTTTGCTTCCAAGAACTCAATCTCTTCTGCAATAAAGCCTACGGACCCGCAGCGTAAAGCTCCTGCCTTAACGCGCTCGCCAATGCTCCATCCAAATTCATCATATTCTTTTTCATTGAATACAATGTCTCCTTCAAGAACAGATTCTGCTTGTATGTTTTTGGCATAGCCTATAGCTGGTATAGAATAATCATGGCTCCATAAAACAACAGGATTTGCCAGATAGTTCTTTAAATTCCAGCCTTTCGGATCTACTTTTTCAAAGTCTCTGTCGGTGTCAAAAGTACTCATAATCCAGTGAAAAGAATCCTTTTGAACATCTATGGCCTTGAAAACTTCTACCTGCGGACTCAACTTTCCGCCGTGTGTGTTTTCTTTCAGAAAACGAAGCAAAGCAGTTTTGTTTTGCAATTCTTTATTCTCTATCCCGTCAACTTTAATAATCAAAGTTGTTCCCCCTGTTGACTAAAGAAATATTGCTTAGCAAGTAAGTTGTAATCAGCCGGCTTTTTATAACCGATTTTGCGCTTAAGTCTGTGTGTATGCAGAATTACAGCTTTTCTTGACATACCGGTCATACCGCAGATTTCCTTCTGTGTCTTACCAAGAGCAGTGTACAAACCAATTGCCATTTCATTCTTGGTCACTTCGGTAATACATTTACGGTCAACCAGATATTCTTTTTCTTCAACGCTTTTGATAATACTCTCCGGATAAACTTTTGCTCCGGTTGTGATTTTCAATAGACTCTTTCTGAAAGAATCTGCGCGTTCAATTCCAGAAATAAAACCGGAACATCCAAACTCATAAATCCGCATAGCAAGAAATCTTGAACAGTCACCAATCTCAACAAAATAAGACAAGAGCTGTTCGTTCAAAATCTTAAGCCTTGTAAGTGAATAGGACATAACATAACCAAGGAAATACTTGTCAAAAATAATGGCGGTATCCTGGGCATAACGTGATAACCTGTACATATCATTTATGTCCCTGCAAATTTTTACCTGCTTCTCACCAATAACAGCAGAAGCAGCCGTGATTACGATTTTTTTTACTTCTTCATCGCAACATGCAACAATTATTTCATGCACCATTTTGTAATAAAACCTCTCTTATCTAGAACACTCAGGAATTAAAGACGAAGCTCTATACCAGACATCTCCCCACGCTTTAGTTTCTTTTCCCCGTTCCCGCAGAACATCATTAATTGTTTTTAATCCAGCATTGATTTCTGCAATGTCTCTATTACTTTGTGCATCTTCACTTTCCTGAAGTTCCGGTATGGCATTAAGGTTAAAGCTTCCAGTTTCCGAAAGCTCAAAACGCTTAAAGAGTTGTACTTCTAAAATCTCAGAGAAATTATTTAGAAGCGGAATCAATGTGTAATTCCAAAAAGCTCTATGTTGGCTGTCCGTATCGGTGCCACTCAAAGAACTCTTAGAATCTTGTATATTCGCTACCCGCGGCGGTATACCATACTTAGCGAGCAATGTATACAAGTTCCACTGTTTCATGTCATAAAGCTTCAGAACATCAGGGCTAAAGGTTAAAGGCTGATATTCTGTACCTTTACCCAACACGGCGACACGATTTTTCATGCCGCGGCCATACTTCTTATCCCAGGTTCTTGCCAAAATTTCTGCCTCATTTTCCGTAAGAACCTGGTCGGTCTTCAGTAATCCTTTCGGTACACCTCCTTCTTTAAGCAGTCCTGTATTCTGTTTGGCTGCAAGCAAATCCTGCTCAACCTCAAGCCCAAGACTTACTAAAGGACTAACACCGCGGTAACAGTTCCACGGATTCCAGTCCTTAAAATGAATTATTTCATCCGGAAGAATAATAATTGGTCTGCCAGTTCCTTCTTCCGTATAAACCCACTTGGTTACTTTTCCGCCGTCTACAACATGCTGCATATAACGGGGATTAAGAATATAAAATTCTTTTGGTACACCGCAGACATAGTCCGGTCCAAACCACCAGAAAGCTTCGCCATCCAGACTCCACCAGGCACAGGTCTGTTTCCATAAATCATAGCGGCTTAAATTTTTATTTGGATATCTAAAAAGTTTAGCAAGTGGAGAATCTGTCTGAACGCTGCCTTTCTTCTTAATCTCATACTGAGCTCTGGCAACATTCCTTGTCAAAATATCAATACAAACAGAAACCCAGGCATGCTGTAAATACGGATCCGTACAGGTTTTCTTTTCTACAACAGAAAAATCGTCGGCGACAGTTTCGTTGTTTACTTCATCAAAAGTGCGAAGCTGCTTCTTTTTTGTCTTAGACTTTCCAAATATCTTCATAGATATTATCGGCTCCTATCTACCGCATTACCACGCCGCTCGTTACCGCACTAAAGATTGCATAACGCATAGCGTCCATGTAATGGTCATTCACTTTTATAATCTGGTTATTCTCATCACGAGAGTAATCCCAGATTTCTCCAAGAACTCCGGTGCAGTCCTTACAAACAAAAAACTGACCGCGTTCAATTTTTGCAATAATAAAATCAATTCCGGCATCCACAGAGTTGTTCGCTTTCACGCCGCCAGGAACCTCCTGAATACGTTCACCTCCGGCCGGGTCGCAGTAGGTAACGAAGCATTCGTCATACCAGCCTTTGGCCTGCTGCTGTTCAACACTCGTCTTAGTCGTAATGTTGAAGCCGCCGGAATCTGCAATGACATAAACAGTGTCTCTAACCCAACCAATCTTTACAGCTGCAATATGAAGTCCAAAGTCCTGGCCACCGGTGTATTTGTCAAACTCTTGAGGAAGCTCGTCGCGTTTAAGAATCATTGATTCTTCAAACTTTTCGTAGATGCTTCCATCAGGTTTTACCCAAAGACCGTCTCTGAATCGTGCCCGCTGTTTTTCAGGCATGTTGTCCAGAATGTCGCTGATATAATCTTCATCAAGATTTTCAGCATTATCTACAGGATTCAAAACCGCGCTGTCATAAAGCTCAGGCTTTGGAATCTTTTCATCTGTCCTGGGCTCAATCTTTCTGATAAAAACTTTATAAGCCCAGTGCATAGGACTGCAAGGATTACAGTCATAAAAAAACTTATTCTTACAGCCTTCAACTTTCATCGCAAGACGGCTGTAAGCTGTAGTAATGGCAGAGTAAGAAATCTGACTCACTTCGTTAAAGTAAATCGTCACATACTCATGACCAAGAATACGGTCTACCTGTTCCTTATCACCAAGACCGCCAATCCAAATTTCGCTTCCGTTCCACAGTGTAATTAAACCGTCGTGGACATTAGCCTTATAGTTTTTTGCTCCAATGGTTTTATTTAGCCACGGAATCAAAGTCTCGTGCAAAACAGAGCTCCTGGCATCTTTTGCACGATAGCGGCAGATTAAATGTCTGCTTCCAGGATAAGCTGCCGCCCTGTAAATAATTGCCATTACAAGAACAGTA
>JBGVAV010000116.1:0-14676 GCA_045224915.1 Treponema sp. | reverse complement strand
TATAATACCACCCATGGAAACACGAAACATTTTTGAAAACCTTTCTTGTATCGATCACAGATACTCATTGTCGGAGGCTGATGCATTTGCAGGCCTTTCTAAATATATTTCGGAAGAGGCAAGCATCCGTTCCTGCGCTAAGTGTGAAGCCGCTCTGGTAAAGGCTCACCTTAAGCTTCGCGGTCAGTTGACAGATGCAATTGCTGCAGAACTTGATAAAGTTGCAGAAAACATTGACCCTCAGGAAGTTTATACAGAAGAAGAAAAAACAAAGCATAATATCCGCGCGCTTGTAAATGTTATGAAAACTAAGGTAAACAGTGACATTGGTCCGCTCATCCACCTTGGTGCAACATCAGTTGATATTTTGGATACAGCCCTTAGCTGCCGTATGCGCGATGTTACTCAAAATGTTGTTTTGCCAGAACTTAAAAAACTTGAAAATTATCTTTGTGATATTGCAGAGCGTGAATGCGCTACTCCTCAGGTTGGACGTACTCACGGACAGCATGCAGTTCCAATTACATTTGGCTGGAGCATTGCTGAGTTTGTAAGCCGCCTTGGTAAATCAATTTTGAAGATTGAAGAATTGAGCAAGGGATTGGTTGGTAAGCTTGCTGGCCCTGTTGGTTCTTATAATGGTCCTTCTATGATTGTTAAGGATCCTGAAGAACTGGAACGCACATACGTAGGCTTCCTTGGACTTGCGCCAAGTGAATATTCTAACCAGCTTGTTGAACCAGAATATGTTTTGCGTTTGCTTCTTGAGATGAACGTTGCCTTTGGTATTATTGCAAACCTTGCAGATGACCTTCGTAACCTACAGCGCAGCGAGATTGGTGAGGTGTTCGAGTATTTTGCAGCTACTCAGGTTGGAAGTTCTACAATGCCTCAGAAACGCAATCCATGGAACAGCGAGCACGTAAAATCACTTTGGAAAGCAATGTGCCCTCGCGTAATTACATTCTATATGGATCAGATTAGCGAACACCAGCGCGACCTTACAAACTCTGCAAGCCAGCGCTTTATTGCAGATTACGTTAGCGGCTTTACAATGGCAGTTGCACGTATGAACAGTGTTGTTAAGGGCTTGCAGGCAGATAAAGAAGGCATGGCTCGCAACCTCGAAAATGCCGGTGGTAAAGTAAAGGGCGGTGTTCTTGCAGAACCAGCTTACATTTTGCTTGGAGAAGCAGGCTACAACGACGGTCATGAAGTTATCCGCAAAATTACTCTGGAAGCAGAACAGACAGGAAAGACATTCTTTGAAGTTCTTAAAACTCACGAAAAAGAATACAAAGATATTACAGCACAGCTCGAAAAGCTTGGTGTTGAAAATCCGGCAAACTTTTTTGAGCATCCATCAAACTACTGCGGTTTGGCTGCGGTTAAGTCAAAGAGATTGGCACAGAAGTATAAGGAATTGATGAAATAAAATGAAAGCCCCGGATTAGACCGGGGCTTTTTTATTGTAATGATAAGCGGGGTTTTAGGGGTGCAACCCCTAGGCGAAGGGGGTGCGGCGCAACGAAGTGCGACGCAGGGGGAAGGCTTTCCCCCTCATGCTATTTATGACAAATCCTGCGCTCACATTCGTGATAAATCTCTGAAGTCTTTGCAACAACTTCTGCAGGAACTTCCTTAATTGTTGGGTCGCCGGCGAGGTTGTTGGCCTTGAGCCAGTCGCGGAGGAACTGCTTGTCGTAGCTTGCAGGACTTCCACCAACTTCATATTTAGATGCATCCCAGAAGCGTGAACTATCTGGAGTAAGAACTTCGTCTGCAAGTGTAAGCTCGCCATTTTCATCAAGACCAAATTCAAACTTTGTATCTGCAATGATGATGCCATTTGCTTTAGCATGCTCGTAGCATTTTTTGTAGATTGCAAGAGCAGCCTGTTCAATTTTTGTTCCAAGTTCTTCGCCAAGATCATCTTTCATATACTGCAAAGTTACGTTGATATCGTGGCCTTCTTCTGCTTTTGTAGATGGAGTAACGATAGGTTCTGCAAGTTTTTCTGCCTGCTTGTATTCTTTATCAAACTTGTGACCAAGGAATGGCTCGCCTTTTTTGTAAGCTTCGTACATAGAGCCAAACATATATCCGCGAACAATAACTTCATAAGGAATCATTTTGAGCTTCTTTACAAGAATTGTTCGTCCTTCAAATTCCGGTTTCTGGAATTCTGCAGGCATATCCTTAAGGTCGCTTGAAATCATGTGGTTCTTAACAATATCCTTTGTATAATCAAACCAGAAGTTAGCAAGTGCATTGAGCACCTTTCCCTTGTCAGTAATCATGGTTGGCAAAATAACATCAAATGCCGAAATTCTGTCTGTTGTAACAATTACCATGCGTCCGTCTTCAAGGTCATAAACCTCGCGAACCTTACCGGAAATAATTTTTTTCATCTATATGCTCCTGTGAGTTTTGTTGTTATGCGCCCATTATAGCGATTTTGCATAAGGATGTCACGAAGTGTGAAGTACAAGTTTTTTCCCTATTTCTTCCAACTAGTGGTACAATATAAATATGAGCGACAAACTTACTAAAAAATTTTATGCATCGCTGACGATTTTCAGCTTGATTGGGCAGATTGCTTGGGTCATTGAAAACATGTATTTCAATGTGTTTATTTATAAGATGTTCAGGGCTAGTGCAGCGCAGATTTCTGTTATGGTTGCGGCTAGTGCGGTGACGGCGGCTGTGACTACGCTTTTGATTGGAGCCCTTTCTGATAAAGTTGGTCGGCGTAAGATTTTTCTTTGTGCCGGGTATGCCTTCTGGGGCCTTTCCATTTTGAGCTTTGGGCTTATTAAAATGGATGTGCTTACAAAAATGACAGGCAGTCTTGTTGCGGCTGCGACTCTTGGCTGTAATATCGTAATTGTCCTTGACTGTGTGATGACCTTTTTTGGTTCTTCTGCAAATGATGCGTGCTTTAATGCATGGCTTACCGATATGGGCGACGAAACAAACCGCGGTAAAATCGAAGGTATTAATGCAATGATGCCGCTGCTTGCAGTTCTTGTTGTGTTCGGCAGCTTTATGTCGTTTGATTTGGACAAGGCAGAATCGTGGACGGGTATTTTCTTTATAATTGGTGGAGTTGTGATTATTGTCGGCGGTCTTGGATTTTTCCTGATTGATGACAGTAAGTCACGCGAGCTGCTCAAAAATGCACAGGAAGAAAATTCTCATTATTTTGCGAATATTTTTTACAGCTTTAAGCCTTCGGTAATCAAACAGAATTATATGCTTTATGTGATTCTTGCAGCATTTGCGGTATTTAATATTTCGATTCAGATTTTTATGCCCTACCTGATTTTGTATTATGAACAGAGTCTTAAGCTTACAAACTACGTGCTTATTATGGCGCCTGCGATTATTGCAGCGGCTCTTGTTACGCTTTTTTATGGCCGCGTCTATGACAAGTTTGGCTTTGAAAAATCTGTGATTCCTGTTGTTGCAACGCTGATGGCCGGCTATGTTTTTCTGTACTTCTTTACAAATATTGTGCTTGTCTTTATTGGCTCGCTTTTGATGCTTTCGGGATTTCTTTCTGGTATGGCTGTGTTTGGTGCAATGGTTCGTGATAATACTCCACAGAATAAAACAGGAATGTTCCAGGGCGTTAGAATTATTGCCCAGGTTTTGATTCCTGGCGTTATTGGTCCTGCCATTGGTGCTGCTGTTTTGAAAAATGCAGATAAGATTTCTAATGGCGACGGAACGGAATCTTTTATTCCTAATCACAATATTTATCTTGCAGCATTTATTGCGGGGCTGTTTATTTTCCTTGCTGTCTGGGGTGTTTCGTGTCTAAAAAAGAAGAATTCAACAAATTAAAAGTTAGTGAAGAATATGGCGGAGTTGTGGGGGAGGTGCCTTTTGCAAAGTATCCGCGCCCGCAGCTCAAGCGTGATTCGTTTTTTAATTTGAACGGTAAGTGGGATTGTGGGGTGGTGGTGCCGTTCCCTGAAGAATGTTCTTCCTATTACACTAATTTTTCTCTCCCGGATGATTTTATCAAAGACCGCGTGATTTTAAACTTTGGGGCCGTTGACCAGATTGCGACTGTTTTTATTGACGGTAAAAAAGTTGGTGAGCACGAAGGTGGTTATACTCCGTTCAGCTTTGATATAACTGATTTCCTTGCAGCAGAAAATCCTCATAAAATCCAGGTTGATGTTGTGGACACGCTGGATAACAAATACCCCTACGGCAAACAGAAAAAAAATCGTGGGGGAATGTGGTATACTCCTGTTTCCGGAATCTGGCAGACTGTGTGGATTGAAAGTGTGCCGGCAAACTTCATCCGGGGACTCAAAATCACGCCGGACCTTGAAGGCATAAATCTTGAAATTGATGGCGACGATGCAGAGTACCAAATCCAAATAAAACCGCGCGGAGAAGGCATAACTCAATCTCTCACCATCCGTGAAAAATCCCTCTATATAAAAATAGAAAATCCAAAGCTCTGGTCTCCTGAAGAACCAAATCTTTATGACATAACAATTAAAGGCGCGCAGGACAAAGTACAAAGTTACTTCGGCCTCCGCACTCTTGGAATTGCTCCGGATTCTGACGGCTATCCACGCCTGCAACTCAACGGCAAACCATATTTTTTCAACGGCGTTTTAGATCAGGGCTACTGGCCTGAAGGAATCTTTTTGCCAAACTCAGAGAAGGGCTGGGAAAGCGATATTCTCGCAATGAAAAAACTTGGATTCAACACGCTTCGCAAACATATCAAAATTGAACCCGCCAATTTTTACGAAGCCTGCGACCGACTTGGTATGGTTGTCTTTCAGGATTTTGTAAACAATTCTGATTATTCATTTTTACACGACACAATTTTGCCAACAGTTTTTCCACGCCTGTGCGACAAAGGATTTTTCAAAGACAAAAATTATCATAAGTCTCCGGAAACGCGTCGTATTTTCAAAGAGACGGCCGCTGCCACAATAGACGCCCTCTACAACTTCCCGTGCATCTGCTACTACACAATTTTCAACGAAGGCTGGGGCCAGTTCTGTGCTGACGAGCTTTACGACTTTGTAAAAGCACTGGACTCAACAAGAATAATCGACTCAACATCAGGCTGGTTCAAACAAAAAAAATCAGACGTTCACAGCGATCACGTCTACTTTCGCAAAATCAAAATCAAGCGGTCAGACAAACCAATTGTTATTTCTGAGTTTGGTGGGTATTCGTTCAAGCTGGAACCGAATCACTACTTCAACAAAAATCAGAACTACGGTTACAAAACCTTCCACTCGCAAGAGGAACTGGAACAGGCAATCAAAAATCTGTACGACACACAGATAAAACCGTATATTAAAAAAGGCCTTTGCGCCGCCATTTACACCCAGTTAAGCGATGTAGAAGATGAAACAAACGGATTCCTAACGTATGATAGAGTTCCAAAAATTGAAAGGCCATTGTGAAAAGTGGATTGCTTTGCTTCGCTCGCAATGACAAGTCATATTTTTAATGATATACTAATATTATGAGTTACGACAAAAATTTATGTGCTCCGGTGCCTCCTATGGGCTGGAACAGTTATGATTATTTTAACACAATGGTGAACGAGCAGCAGGTTCGTCACAATGCCGAATATATGGCAAAAAATCTTAAGCAGCATGGGTGGGAATATGTCGTTATAGATATTCAGTGGTCAGATCCGTTTGCCGGAGATGATAACGCAAATAATACACAGTATATTCCGTTCAGTCATTTTTGCATTGATGAATATTCACGCCAGATTCCTGCTCCAAACAGATTTCCTTCAAGTAAAGACGGAGCAAGCTTTAAGCCTCTTGCAGATTATATTCATTCACTTGGACTTAAGTTTGGTATTCACATTATGCGCGGTATTCCTCGGATTGCGGCTCATAATCACACACCAATTAAAACTCACGATGGTACTGCTGTTACAGCAAATATGATTGCAAGTGCATATTCAACCTGCGCCTGGAATCCTGATATGTATGGTGTAGATGCCGGCAAACCTTATGCTCAGGATTATTATGATTCTATTTTTGAACTTTATGCTGCCTGGGGCGTTGACTTTGTAAAGGTAGATGATATTTGCCGCCATGTAAAAGAGCCTTTTTATGAAAAAGAAATGATTATGATGGCACGCGCAATTGAACGCTCGGGTCGGCCTATAGTTCTTAGCCTTAGTCCGGGACCTGCAAATATTGAAAAGGCTCACCAGTATGAACGCTTTGCAAATATGTGGCGCATCACTGATGATTTTTGGGATGACTGGAAGCTCCTTAAAGCAATGTTTGAACGTTGTGAAGTATGGCAGCGTCATACAGGAGAAGGCAACTGGCCAGACTGCGATATGATTCCACTCAACGTGCTTGGCTGGGGCTGGGGAGAAAAAACCGATAGTAAAGGAAAAACTACCCGCGGCTGGAAAAGCAAGTTTACACCCGAAGAGGCCCGTACAATGGTTACTCTCTGGAGTGTTTTCCGTTCGCCTCTTATGCTTGGAACAGACTTGCCGCAGCTTGATGACTTTAGCCTAAGCCTGATTACAAATGACGAAATTATTGCCATGAATAAAAATCCGTATCAGGCATTTTTGAGCAGCGACAGCTCTAACGACAATGTAGTTATCTGGACAAACGATTGCCCTGATGATCTTTCGTATTACGAATGCTACTTCAACGTAAGCGAAGAAGTTCAAACTATAAAGCTCAACATCACAATTGGCGACCAGGACAATATCCGCGACCTTTGGGAACACAAGGACCTTGGCGCCTCTACAACCTTTGAACTTGCACCACATGCCTGCAGGGCTTTTAAAATTACGGTAACAAAATGAAAAAAATAATAATATTCTTATTGGGGATAATAATTATGAGTACTTCATGTAAAAAAAATGAAAATGAAATTGAAATTAACAAGGAAGAAAGTCTTAATCGCTTTACTTCACTTCAAAAGCAGATTGCAGAAAAAGCAATAAAAATGCCTGCCGAAAATAATCCGGCTGTGCTTCATAAGTTTAATGCGGATCCTGCGGTTCTGGTTTATAACGATACAGTTTATATTTATTGTACAAACGACAGTCAGCAGGCAGAGTTCAGTCTTGGAAAAGCAGACAATGCTTACGATAAAATCAATACACTTAATGTATTCAGTTCAAAGGATTTAGTAAACTGGACAGACTGTGGAATTATTAAAGTTGCGGGGCCAAACGGTGCTGCTAAATGGGCAAGAAATTCATGGGCACCTGCAATCTGTACAAAAAAGATTGACGGAAAAGACAAGTTCTTCCTTTATTTTGCAGACAGCGCAAACGGAATTGGTGTTTTGTCGGCAGACAGTCCTGTAGGTCCGTATGTTGACCCAATTGGCAAGGCCCTGGTTTCTCGCGGTATGCCTGGCATTGATGGAGTTCACTGGCTTTTTGACCCGGCTGTTATTGTTGATGATGACGGCACCGGTTACATTTATTTTGGAGGAGGACATCAGGAAGAATTTATTCATCCAAAATCAGCACGCTGCGCAAAGCTTGGGGAAGACATGATCAGCCTTGCAACTGTTCCTGCAGAAATTGATGCACCTTTCCTTTTTGAAGATTCTGGAATCAACAAAATTGGTGACACATATTACTATTCATATTGTTCAAACTGGCAGAACCGCGATGGAGTTAAGGCTGACCCGATGATTCCAATTGCTGTAATTGCCTATATGACTTCTAAAAATCCACTTGGACCTTTTGAATATCAGGGTTATACACTTGAAAATCCTGGAACATATTTTGGCGCCTGGGGAAATAATCATCACTGGATTTTTAATTTCCGCGGAAAGTACTACATTGCTTATCATGCACAGATAATAGAAAAAACTATTGGCTTTACAAAGGGCGGTTACCGTAACCTCATGATTACTGACTTCAAAGTAAATGATGACGGAAGCTGGCCTATTCAAGCTGCAAAGAAAACAGGCGTTGCTCAGAGTGGAACCTTTAATCCTTATGAAGAAATTCCAGCTGCAACAATGTGCTATTCGCGCAATATGATTGTTTCTTCACAGCAGACACTTTATGCGCTTAAGGATGGTGCTTATGTTTGCATTAAGGGTGTGGATTTTGCAAAGGGCGGAACGAAGGTTGTTGTTAAGGTTGCCTCGGGCCACAAAGGTGGAACTGTAGAATTCCGTGCTGATCATTTTGCAAACGGGGATGTTCTTGCAAAGCTTGATGTTAAAGCCGGAGAAGAAACTGTTACTGCAGATTTTACTGCACCTGCTGGAAATCAGCCGCATGATTTGTATATCACTATCTCTGGTGATGTAGAAGTTCAGACCTGGCAGATTAAATAGTAATATAAAATCCCCAAATGGGGTTTCAACAGTTGCGGGAAGTCAAAACTTATACTATACTAATTGTAGGGTAGGGATTTTCCGCAATTTTTTTATTTTGGAATCCCAGGGGAATAAAAAATGGCTGACACAAAAAAAACACCGGGTAAATCATCTTTGGCGGCAAGGGCAGAAGCTCTTGTGGCAAAATCTGCACAAAAATCAACTACAACAACTAAAACAAAAGCAACCGTTTCTAAAACTGCAGCTAAGCCTGTAGCAAAACCTGCTACAAAAGCAGCTCCTGCTAAAAAGGCTGTGGCTCCGACAAAGGCATCGGCAAAGGCACCGGCAAAAGTTCCATCAAAGCCAGCTGCACCTGCAAAGGCATCAGCCGCTCCTGCTAAGAAGCCTGCTGCTCCAAAATCTCCAGCTGTATATGACGAAAATTCCATTCAGCACCTTGAAGGCCTTGAGCATATCCGTTTGCGCCCTGGTATGTATATTGGTTCCCTGGGCGACGGATCAAACGAAAACGACGGTATTTATATTCTTCTCAAGGAAGGAATTGATAACTCTGTAGATGAATTTTCTCAGGGCTTTGGTAAACGCATTGACATTGCAATAGATGGCGGCCGTGTAAAAATCCGCGACTACGGACGAGGAATCCCGCTTGGCAAACTCGAAGATTGTGTTTCTAACGTTAACACTGGTGCTAAATATAATAACTCTGTTTTCAAACAGGCAATCGGTATGAACGGTGTTGGTATTAAAGCTACCAACGCACTTTCTTCTTATTTCCGAGCTGCCTCTATCCGCGATGGAAAGATGGCTGTTGTTGAATTCAAAAAAGGCGACAAAATCAGCGGAAAAACAGGCAAAGCAAAAGAAGGAACTCCAAACGGGACTTACCTTGAGTTTGAACCTGACCTTGAGATTTTTGGAAAGTACTCGTTCAACATGGAGTATGTAGAAAAGCGTCTTTGGAATTATGCATATTTGAATCCGGGCCTGCTCCTTAAATGCAACGGCAAAGATTATCTTAGTAAAAACGGTATTGAAGATCTTCTTATAAATGAAATGGGTAAGAGCACAAAGCCTCTTTATCCTATGTTCAACTATCAGGGTGAAAATCTTCAGTTTGTTTTGACACATACACCTTCCCTCGATAAGTTTGTTTATTCATTTGTAAATGGTCAGAGTACAGAAGATGGCGGTACCCACGTAACATCATTCTTAGACGGATTTACAAAGGGTGTAAACAGCTTCTTTAAAAAAGAATATGACGAAAAGGATGTAACAGCCGGACTTTTGTGTGCCCTTAAGATTGGCCTTGATAATCCAATGTTTACATCTCAGACAAAAAATAAACTTGGTAACGTAGAAATCCGTGCGCCAATTATTAAGGAAGTTCAGACTGCAGTAGATGACTGGCTGCGTCATAATCCTGATATTGCCGGTGCGCTTGAAGATAAGATTATTAAAAACCAGAAGGCCCGTGCCGAAATTAACAGCGTAACAGACAAGCAGGTTCGCGAAGCTGCTAAATCTGTAATGCTCAAGATTCCAAAGCTCAAGGATTGTAAGTATCATCTTCAGGACGGACCAAAGGGTGCTAACAGCATGATCTTCATTACCGAGGGTGATTCTGCGACAGGTTCTATGGTTGGAAGCCGTAACGTTGAATATCAGGCAATTTTCAGTTTGCGCGGTAAACCAGAAAACATGTACGGTATGAAAAAATCTGCGCTCTTTGAAAACGAAGAGCTTAAAAACTTGACATTCAGTCTTGGTGTTCAGAAAGATATTGAAGATTTGCGCTTTGATAAAATCATCATTGCAACCGATGCCGATAACGACGGTTTCCATATCCGAAATCTTTTGATGACATACTTCCTGCTTTTCTTTGAAGAGCTTGTTTTGACAGGTCACGTATTCATTCTGGAAACTCCGCTTTTCCGTGTACGTACAAAGAACAAAACAGTTTACTGCTACAGCGAAGAAAGCCGCGACAAGGAACTTGCAAAGCTTGGTAACAGTGCCGAAGTAACACGATTCAAGGGACTTGGAGAAATCAACCCTAGTGAATTTGGTCAGTTCATCTTTCCACGCAAAGAAGGCGAAAGCGAAGATAAGGGTATGCACTTAACACCTGTAACAATTCAGGCGCTCAAGAATGTACCGGAAGTTCTCAAATTCTACATGGGCAAGAACACACCGGAACGCCACGACTTTATTGTACATCATCTGGCTAAAGAGATTGATGCATAAGCAGTACGTCATTGCGAGGCCGAAGGCCGTGGCAATCCATGTATAAGAAGGCACTACTTCTCTATAAACTCATTTTCTGATATACTATTTCTTTCCAATAAAAAATGTGGAGACTTTTGTATGGACTTGAAGGGAAGAAACTTTTTAACTCTCAAAGATTTTACTCCGGAAGAAATTCTGGGCTTACTCGACCTTGCCGCCGACCTTAAGGCAAAGAAAAAGCGCGGTATTCCTGTAGATATTCACCGCGGAAAAAATATAGCTCTTATTTTTGAAAAGACAAGTACCCGTACACGCTGTGCTTTTGAAGTTGCTGCACACGACCTTGGAATCTGCACAACATATCTTGCAGAAGGTAGTCAGATTGGTAAAAAAGAAAGCATTGCCGATACAGCTCGTGTTCTTGGACGCATGTTCGAAGGAATTGAATATCGTGGTTATGAACAGACAATCGTAGAAGACCTTGCTAAATATTCAGGCGTCGTGGTATGGAACGGTCTTACAAATGAATATCATCCGACTCAGATGCTTGCAGATATGCTTACAATCCGCGAGCACTACGGAAAACTCAAAGGCCTCAAGCTTGTTTATTTTGGTGATGCACGCTACAACATTGGAAACTCATTGTGCATTGTATGCTCTAAGCTTGGACTTGATCTTGTGCTTTGTGCTCCAGAAAAATATTTCCCAAATAAAGCTCTGGTAGAGGAGTGCAATGCATGGTGCAAAGAAAGTGGTGGTTCAATCACACTCGAAAGTGATGTAGATAAAGCCGCTGCCAACGCTGATATTGTTTATACTGATGTTTGGGTTAGCATGGGCGAACCTGATGAAGTCTGGGCAGAACGAATTGCAGACCTTAAAGCATATCAGGTAACAAAAGAAGTTATGGCAAAGGCAAAGCCAACTGCAATTTTTATGCACGACCTTCCATCTTTCCATGACTGCAAAACAAAGATTGGCGAACAGATTCATCAGAAGTACGGACTTACCGCAATGGAAGTTACAGATGAAGTTTTTGAAAGTGCCCAGTCTGTTGTATTCGATGAAGCAGAAAACAGAATGCATACAATTAAGGCAGTAATTGCCGCAACACTTGGGAATAATTTTTAGTGTGGATTGCCACGTCGCTACGCTCCTCGCAATGACGTCATTGCGAGCCGCAGGCGAAGCAATCCATTATCTGGAGGAATATATGAACGCAATAATCACAGTTGTAGGATCAGATAAAGTAGGAATCATAGCAAAGGTTTCGGCCTTTTTGTCGGAGCATTCAATCAACATTGCCGACATCACTCAGACAATTTTGAGCGGCAACTTTGTAATGATGATGATGGTAGACATGGCCAAGGCAGACATCGACATTGACGGACTTCGTCAGTCCCTTACCAAAATCTCCGAAGAAATGGGCGTAGAAATCAACATCATGGCCGAAAAAGTCTTTAGCGCAATGCACCGTGTGTAAAAACAATTTTTTTGCTTTTAATGCAAATTCGTGATATCATCTAAGGTTAATGGAATTCGGATTTGCAAATTATTACATCATCGGAGAATTCATTGCCTGCTGGGGCTCGCTGCTAATCATCGTTACCACTCTTTTGTCATACGCAATGTATGATAGAAGACAACGCATGTTTTTAATAGCAGCTGCGGCTACTTTTTTTGCTTCATTTTTTAATATCCTTTCTGTAAGGTGCATTGCTCATTATTCTTTGCAGAATGCTCATCTGTTTACATTTATAACAACCTTATATTTCCTTTTTCTTCTGCTGAGTCCTTTTGTTATGTCTTCTTATGCCTGCGACATGGCCTTTCAAAATTCAAAAAGGAAAAAAATCTTCTTTTGTATAGGCGGAATTATTCAAAGCCTTTATATGCTTATTGTTTTAATAAACATCAAAACCGGCTGGATTTTTTATTATGACCCGGTTGCAGGTTATACAAGAGGCCCTCTAAAAAATATTACCTATATTCTTACCGCAATTTATGGTCTGGCTATTGTGCTTATAGTTTTTATTCAACGAAAATTTCTTGCCAGACGAATTATCTGGGTATTTGTCCTTTATCCTTTTATTTCATTTTGTTTTGTAATCATTCAGTTTTTCTATCCAAGAATCCTATTAACAGGGGTTGCTTCTTTTACTTCTGTTTTGTTTGCTTATCTTACAATTCAGTCGTATTCAATGGAAATAAATTTTGCAACCGGTCTTATGAACGAAAGCCGTCTAAAAAAAAGACTTGCTATGCAGAGACGGGGCGGTGTTCTTTATGTAATGACCATAGAAAATATCAACATGATTCAGTCCAGCCTTGATGCGACAGAATTAAAACAGATGTTCCTTCATCTTGGAAATATCTTTATGACTTATTATCCAAGAAATGCTTATATTCTTTCTATAAATCGTCTTGCTGCAATTGGAAAAAATCTTGAGGATGTCCGCCAGAAGAGCCTTAAGATTGCGGCAGATATAGAAAAACTCAGCAGTGATATTAATTCAATTATTCCTATTCCTATAGAATCTTATTCGGCTGCAATAGCTTTTTCAAAAGACGAAAGTGAATTTGATTCTCTTATGGATTTAATAAACAATATGCTGGCTCGGGCAAAGGCAAGTCAGCTCAAAAAACTGATGGTTTGCGATGAATCAATTATCATGGACAGAGAACGCAAACGCTATATTTATAAAATCCTGCGCCGGGAATTAACGCTTGAATCTGATCAGTTTCAGGTATGGTATCAGCCAATTTATTCTATAGAAAATCACAAGTTTGAATATATGGAAGCCCTTTCGCGCCTGCGGGATACTGAGCTTGGAAACATTCCTCCTCAGGAATTTGTTCAGGTTGCCGAAAGCCGCGGTCTTATAGAAATGCTGGGCTTTGTTGCTTTTGAAAAGGTCTGTAAATTTATTTCGGATAACCGCGATACGGTTCATGCAGTTTCCATCAACTTTTCTGCCTATCAGATGATGAACCCAAAGGTTGTAGAAAATGTTCTTGCAACAATAGACCGCTTTAGTCTTTCGCCTTCGAACATCATTATGGAAATTACCGAAAGTATTTTTATAGACAACTACGACCTTGTTATGAAAAATATGCTGGCTCTGACTCAGGCCGGTGTAAAGTTCTACCTTGATGATTTTGGTACGGGTTATTCAAATCTTACAAACGTAATTTCGCTGCCATTTTCGACTATTAAAATGGACCGTTCTCTGGTGCTTGCCATGGAAGAAGGCTCCAAGGGAATAAGCCTCTTTTTTGATTTAGTTAGTACTTTTAAGGGTGTTGGATTTAAGATTCTGGTAGAAGGTGTAGAAACAAATCATCAGAACAGTCTGGTAGAGCGGGCCGGTGTAGATTACATTCAGGGATTTTTGTACAGCCGTCCTTTGCCGTCAGATGAATGCGTAGATTTGCTCAAGCGTGTGTCATCTTCTTAGAATGAAATAATCTCCCCATACACCTCAATCGCAAACTGGTCTGTCATGCCCGAAATATATTCAATCACACACTTTGTATAGGACTCGTTATCATAAATATCAAAAACCTGAGGAGTGTTGTAACGCAGGGCGGCTTTTTTGTCTACAAAGGCGTGGCGCTCGGTGATGAAGGGTCTGTAGTTTGCATGTTTGATTAACCAGTCTTCAAAGGTGGCACAAAGTTTTGGACAGTAACGCAAGGCCTGGGCGGCACGACCATTTTCTACATATGGTTTAATGCGCTGCAAGGTTGTGTAAATTGTTTTGATTATGTTTTCTGAATAAGTTGCAAACTCGCCAAGTCGCCAGTGATTATAAATATTTGCAAAATTAAATTTTTTAAGCTCAAGAATAAAGCGGAAATATTCATCAGAAAAACAAAGTCCTTTTTCGGGGCTGCTTTGTTCACACAGGTCAACAATCAAATCGTTTATGAGAACTGTTGTGTTTACCGCTTTTCCACTGCGGAAGGCGCGGGCACCTTTTCCTTCAAAGCCTAGAGTTGAACCTACAATTTCTCGCAGCTGACGGTAAGAAGCCATGTCGATAATGTGGTAGGCGCGGGCATCTTCAATATCACGGCCAAGGTATGCAATTTTATCTG
>JBGVAV010000115.1:0-13109 GCA_045224915.1 Treponema sp. | reverse complement strand
AAAATCATATTTTGTAGTAAAACTGCTGTCTGTATACCAGCCCATAAAATCATAGCCATTTTTTTGAGGTGCAGGATCTGGTTCACTAACCTTTTCGCCATCTTCTACCGACTTTGAACTAATTGAATCTGCGCCGTTAGTCTGAAATGTTACTGTGTGATTTTGTGAATTGTCGACAATAGTTCCTTTACAAGCCATACAAGTCAAAGCCAATATGGCTGCAATAAGTGTAAATACTTTTTTCATAAATCCCTCTTTTTTATTGTTCCTGAACTTCATCCTGAGCCCGTTCTTTTTCTTCCTTTTCTTCTTTTTCCTTTGTTTTAAGCATTTCAATTTCGTGATCAATGACCATGTTTACGTTTGCCGAAAGCAGCTTGTACAAAGTTGGAATGAGCAAAAGTTTAATTCTCTGTTCAAGACCGTTTCCACCATTCGAATTAAGAAAAGCAAATACGCAGAGTCGTCCACCAACTGTCTCACGTTCCATCATGAGTACTGCGTCCGAAGTAAAAAGTAAGCCCTGAATATTAAAATGAAAATCCTTTATTTTTTCGTACAGCTTTACAGGCATTTGCTCTGGCGGAATAATTATAGAAAAATGCGAAAGGCTTATATCCTGTAATATGCCATTTTCGCGGCTGCCTTCGTACATACAGGTATAGGTACAGGTTGAATTACAAAGAGCACGAATTGTTTTACGTCTTCCCTGTGCCTGATTTGCCCAGAGTGTTTGTTCCAAAATCTCAATATTTTTTGACTTAGAATATTCAAGCTGAATAAAGCCCGTGTTCAAGCCTACCAGTGTTTTATATCTTCTTTCTATAAATGATTTTTCTTCGTTTGACTGTCGCTTTGCATAATAAATGCCTACACAAGATTTTTTGTTGTTATCTATGCTCACCTTTCTTATGAGCTCTTCCCAATCTACACCTGGAACAGGATAGTCAATATTAAAGAAAAGAAGGACATCTTCAAAAAGCGAAATTATTGTCTTTACCTTTTTTTCAAAACCTTCACGCTTATCGTATTCTATATAATAGCATTCATAACCAAGCGCAAAAAAATCTTCCAGATACGATCTTGGCATTAAAGTCGTGTCGGGCGCAATAAAGAAAACTTTTCTTCCTGTAACAATTTCTTTTGTAGGTATTCCCACGATTGCCTCTAAATAAAATGATGGATTTTATGATGTTCTACCATCTTTGTTTTTACAGAAACAACATAGCTGCCGAACATTGCTGTAACTGTATCGAGCAAAGTTGCGAACGAACACATAATTACTGCTGCCGGTTGAAGCAACAGATAACTAGTTTCAAAACCCTTTCCGTATTTAGTGCAAATAATTGTTAGAAGTATAAATGCACCGCCTCTTGGAATAGCTCCCAGCAGGAACGAAAGACCAAAGGCAGTAAAGAACAACCAGCTTATATCGCTGAATGAAATTGCAAGTGCTGTGTAAGAACGCCAGATCATTATAAAGCTTATGATTACAACAAGAGCCGAACCTCCGCGTGCAAAAACAGAGAACAAAGGATATGTAAAGCCGCTTGAACGACGTTTAATTCCAAGGCTTTCTTTTCCGTGGCGGATTGTCAAAGGCAATACAAGGTTTGTGTCTCCGCTGATAAAGGCAAGCATCATTGGAGCAAGGCTTGCATATAAAACTCTATAAGGATGAGGATCATGACAAACAAATCTGATTATAATCGGGTAGATAACACCTGCAATCAAAATGAAATCACAAAGAAGCATTACAATGAGCGGTGTATAAATGCCTGTTGCAAAAGCAGTTCTGAAGGTGATTGTCCAATTGCACATAATTGCAATTGAAAAAACTGCCATGAGCTCTGTAAAGAAAACAGAAACATGATAGAACAACTGAGAAAAAGAATCTGCAAGAGCAAAAATAGGTTTGAATGCTGTAAGGTCACTTGCGCTTTCCCAGCCAATCAGACAACCAAAAAGGAATGAAACAAGCAGGAATGAGCCTTCTTTAAGTGCGCTGAATGCAGAATCAGGGAAAAGGCACAAAATAAGAGATTTTACATCTATACCGGTAACTTCTCCTGCAAGCTCGTTTGTAATAGGAATACGTGGAAGCTTTACGATTAATATAGAAAGAAGTCCCACAAGAGCAAGCATCAAAGAAGAAACTACAATAAAACCACTTGTCCAGGCTGTAGATTTTAAAAGGATTTTTGAAGTTCTGAGTTTATTAATAGCAATAATTGCAGATGAGAAAACAACTGGTACTACAAGATATCGTCCAAAGCGTACAAATAAATCTGTTAGAAAAGTTATAACCGAAGCTGCCGAAACAGAATCAGCAGGTAAAAGAAGTGCAGTAATAACTCCAAGAGCGATACCAATTAAATACTTAATCCAAACTTTCATATACTTCATTATATCATACTCTAGAATGTGAAACTAGAGTGTGATATAATATTTTTTATGGCAGATATTTTAATCGTTGGCAAGGATTTACCTGATAATCTTGATTTTGCAGAAGCATTTGTTGCAACCCGTAAAGTTTTTTGTGTTGCACGCGATGAAAGTGAAATTCAGAACTTTGAAGCCGAAGGTATTTTAGCTTCTACCTGGAATCGTGATTCTGCAATTTCTTCACGCTCCCTTATTATAAAAGCAGAAACTAAACTTGAAGAGCTTAATGAGTTTGTTTTATTCTTTGATTCTTACTGGTTTGGAACAAAATTTGAGCTTGACCGCACAGAAGATGTTTCTGTTGCTGTTGAAACAATGATTAAAAGCTATCAGTATTTTGTAAATGAGCTTATGCTCCGCCTTGAACAGCGAAAAGAGCCCGTAACAGTTGCTTTTGTTGTAAAAACCTACCCTTCTAAAGCTGATTTACTTCATTCCGGAAACAAAAATATCAATCTGCATCCAACAAGTAATATTGTAAACGCTGCTCAGCAGGCATTTATTTCGCTTGCAGAAAATTTTGCAACACTTGTAAGCGACAGACAGTATCTTCAGGTCCTGCTTGCAAAATGCGACAATACAAATGAGCTTTTTGACAGCGATAAACAGCTTGGTACCTGGGTAAAAGAAAGCATTACTGCTATTGAAGGCTTTAAGAATCATCAGGGTGTTAAGCAGGCCTGCACCTGGGTAAAGGCCGGTGGCAAAGTTTCGAACGGCTTTAGCTTATTTAAATAGGATATGGACATTTATATAGATTACACAATAAGGCTTGCTCTTAGTTTAGTGTGCGGATTTTGTCTTGGTTTGGAACGAAAAATGAGACAGCACACTGTTGGTATTCGTACACTTACACTCTTGTGCGTTTCTTCCTGCCTTTTGACAATTGTATCTTCTGCAATAGCTTCTACAGGAGTTGTTAAAGGCGATCCTGCCCGAGTTGCCGCTGCTGTAATTACAGGAATAGGATTTTTGGGTGCCGGTGCAATTGTAAACCAGGGCCTGAATATCCGCGGACTTACTTCTGCAGCAATTATTTTTACTTCTGCAGCTTTGGGAGTTGCTTGTGGTGCAAAGCTTTATATTCCGGTTGCAGTTGTTCTTGGTTTTTCGTTCATACTGCTTTTAATAATTGGCCCAATGGAACGCAAGCTGTTCCCTGCCGAAAAACGCAAAATCATCAAGCTTGATTTTTCTTCAAACGAAGTAGATGAATCGGCTGCAAGAAAAATCCTTACCGATTTTGGCATTATCATTTTTGAGCTTAATACAAATTATGACAAGGAATTGGAAGAACTCAGGCTTTGTTATATTGGAAAAATCCCGGAGAATATGGCAACCGTTGAACTTACAAAAAAACTTGCCCAATTGCCTCATATTAAAGCGATTTCTATAGATAATTAATTTGATTTTATATTATACTCTGTCCTATGAAATTTTCTTTTAAACAGTTTATTGTTCCAAACTTTGGAAAACGACTAGCATTTATGCTTCCCGCAGTCATTCTTATGGGTGTTTTTGTTTCTATACTTGTAGAAATTGGCTGGGGAACAGATCCTGCAAGCTTTATGAACCTGAACATCGCAAGCGCACTTGGCTGGGGTCTTGGAAATACAGAAGTTCTTGTTTACGGCCTTATGCTTGTCTTTACATTTATTTTTGGTGCCCAGATGATTGGTTTTGGAACTCTTGCAAACATGATTCTTATTGGTTATGTAGTTGATCTTTGCCGCTGGATCTGGCGCAATATTGGGTTTGCCGCTTTTATTGCAGACAGCTCTACTCCAGTTCGCATTCTGATTTTTGTAATCACCCTGATTTGTTTTGTAATAGTAGCCGCAATTTATATAAACGCGCAGATGGGAGTTGCACCTTATGATGCAATGCCGCAGATTATAAGCGAATGGATTCCAAAGATTCCGTTTTTTGTTATAAGGATTTTGTTTGATCTGGCGGCAGTTCTCATTGGAGTAATTGCCGGAAAACTGAATCCCGACGGAATACAGGGCTCTGCAATTGGTTCCATCGTTATGTCATTTATGCTTGGCCCCGTAATCAGTCTGGTAGGAAAACCTCTTAAGAAGATTCTGTAGACGAAATCCACTGGCACATTCCGCAGCCGTGAGTTTCATCAGGACGTGTAAAAAATCCAAACTTTTTATAAAACTCTTCCTTGCCTTGTGCCGCCATAAGGCTTACCATTTTTTTGTAGCCTGGCTTAAGCTGACTTTTGATATAATCCATAGCGTTGTTCATAAGCGCACGACCAAGTCCCTGTCCCTGATATTCCGGATGTACAATTACATCTGCAATATAAACAACATAACCGTGATCGGTGAGGACTCTTGCAAGTGCAATAACTTTTCCGTCCTTTCTGAAAACACAAAGATGCGCTGAATGCTTGAGCCCCTGTTCTGCCTGCTCCATTGGAAAATCGGTCCAGCCCACAAGCTTTCTCATTTCCATATATTCTTCTGGTGTAATATAATCTGTAATTTCGTAATCCATTTTTGTTCTCCTCTCAGACAAGCGTCTTTCTCATAACAAAAGATTCGCCTCTCTGTTCAACAACTTCAAAGCCGGCTTTTTCATACATGTGCATTGGACCTGTAAACGCCATGCCCATATAGCCACCGTCTTTTACAGGATAAGCTTCCACGTACTTAAAGCCTTCTGCCTTTGCATCTTCGCAGATTCGCTGAAGCAGCATTGAGGCAATTCCTTTTCCTCTGTAATCAGGAGATATTTCAAAACAGACAATTGCTTTTACTTCGCCCGGGCCGCTGCAGTTTGTGGGTGCCTGGTCTTCCGGCGGTGTTCGAAGATCAAATTCTCCTATATGGTAGTAATTCAATCTATCGTTCGCGTTGCACCAACCAACAGACAAGCCGTTATCAAAAACAAGGTACCCCTGGATTTCTCCGTCAGCAACCATCCGCTCGGCAGATTCGCGCAAGGCTCTTACCCAGCTTTCAAAATTGTTGCCGTATTCTTCTGCTTTTTTGTAAAGCTCTTTTTGCATTCTTTCTTTACTCAAATTGAATGCGTTGCAGAAGCATGGCGCAAAAGGCGAACCGTCAGAAAATGCCCTGTTGTCAAAAAAATCAAAATAATCTTTTGCCAGGTCGGGAGTTAGTTTTTTTATTTCAAAAGTGTTCATTTCAAATACCTCACATATATCTGACAGGGATTTTCTTCTCCCCAGATTTCTTTAATGACTTCCAGTTCTTTGAAACCGCAGGCCTGATAAAATCGGTTTGTGATATCATAGTCTGGATAAATACCAAATTGTACTGTCTTTACCTGCATAAAGGAATATCCCAAATCTGTGGCAATTTTATTTGCAGCCTCAAATAATTGTGTGCCAATTCCTTTACGATGATATTCTTTAAGAATACCCATTACTGCCAGTTCCACAGTCTCCTTTGAAGTTTCCTTTAAACAAAGAAATCCAACGTATTCATCATTTTCTTTAGCAGCAAGGAAAGTCCAATTTACACATGCCGAAATATATTTCTCTCTGTTTTCCTCAACTTCAAACCAGTCGTGTAAAGCTTCGAGAATCTTTCTTGCTATGGTTTGTTTTGTTTCAGGATTTTGTATCAACTCAATCATTGTTGTGTTCTCCATGTTTTTTTCATTTCTTCTATCGTCACAACTTTTAGCTTTGTCAGATTCTGGATGTATTCTTCTGATTTTTTATAATCTTCGAACAGGGAATCTATACAGTCCGAAATCCAGAACAAATTGTAGCCGCGGTTGAAGGCATCCATTGTTGTCATGCGCACACAAACATCGCCGGAAAAGCCTGCAATAAATAATGTGTCAATTTTATTTTGCTGCAAAACTTCGTCCAATTCTGTTTCGTAAAAACTTGAAAAGCGTTTTTTGATTATGACGGTTTCGTTTGGTTGCGGAAGTGCGCTTGGAATTATTTCGCAGTCTTCTGTGTTTTCCATGCACCACATTTCATCGCGAGATTTATAAGCTTCCGGCCAATTTGATTTATCTTTTTTGTAAACTGTTTTGATATGAATTATTTTGATTTTTGACTCGCGCGCAAATTTCAGCAGTTTCTCGATGTTTGGATTGATTTTGTTTTCAAACTTTGGGGTAGCGAGTTTATAAAAATATTTTTGAAGATCAATTATGATGACTGCCGGGGTCATTTTTCTCCTGAAAAAAGCAGTTGCTATTTTCACTTTTTATTATACACTGATTTGGGATTAAAACAATCCAAAATCAGTGCTATAATTATTTCATCAACTCAAAGAGAGGCGCCGGATGGAAGTTTTCGAAATACTTAAGCAACTTCGCGAAAAAAATAATCTTACTCAGGAAGAAATGGCTGTGCGCGTAAACATTACAAGGCAGGCCGTAAGCCGATGGGAAACTGGTGAGACTCAGCCTAATCCGCAGATGCTCATTGTTCTTTCGCGCGAGTTTGATGTTTCTATAAATACTTTGCTGGGGTCGCCGCGCAAACTTTTCTGCCAGTGCTGCGGAATGCCTCTTACCGAAGATTCCATGATCAGCCGCGAGCCGGACAAAACCTTTAACGAAGACTACTGCAAATGGTGCTACAAGGACGGCGAGTTTATTTACAAGCAGAAGGACTCGCTTATTGACTTTCTTTTGGAGCATATGCCAAATCCTGATAACAAGAGTGATGACGAGCGTCGCGAATTTTATGACAACATGCTTTCGCAGCTCAAACACTGGAAGTCATAAAAGCAACAACCTGTTTCTTTTTTGTACCCCTCTCCCATGCTATACTAATGTCATAAGGAGAATACATTATGCCAAGACCAAGCACAAAAGAAGACCTGCTCAAAGCAGCACAGGAAAACTACACAGAACTTATGAACTTTATCGACGGGATGACAGAAAAGGAGCTCAATACTCCCTTTGATTTTTCGGGTCAGCCAAGCAAAAAAGAGGCACACTGGAGCCGCGACAAAAACGTACGCGATGTTCTGATTCACCTGTACGAATGGCACAAGCTCATGATGCAGTTCCCTAAGAACAACGCAAAAGTCACAGACAGCAAAAAAGCAATTTCAATTTTGCCGCCAGATTACAGTTGGAAAACCTACGGCGCCATGAACATCATGTTCTGGAAAAACCATCAGGAAACAAGCCTCGAGTCTGCCAAAGCACTTTTCAAAAAAAGCCACGCCGACGTCATGAAGCTCATCCAAAGCTACACAAACGAAGAACTTTTCAAAGCAAAATATTTCTGCTGGACCGGTACTGCACCACTCGGTTCCTACTTCGTAAGCAACACCTCAAGCCACTACGCCTGGGCGTTGAAGAAGCTTAAAGCGCATAGAAAGAATTGCAAGAGTAAATAATAACTAATGCTATTTCTTCTTCAAAATCCAAATCAGATTACTCTGATATTTTGATGCGCTCATCGGGTCGCTCAAATCTTCCTTGTCGCCCTTGTAACCGCGGTAAATGTCTACAACTTCAAAACCGCAAAGCTCTGCAAGCAAAAACATTTCCCAGCGACAAGTTTGACGCATCGTAAGAGGACGAATGCGCTCGCCAATCATGTTGCCTGCGTCATCATAAGTTTCGAACTTCCAGTTACCGCTCATAATCTGCGTCCACGGATTATAGGAAATTGCATTGTAGATTTTTTCGCGTCGGCCTTCACTGTTCACATATTCAAGACGGAAAGAATAATCTTCCGGCTTGGTATTCATCTGCTGAGCTTGAACTGCAGGCCAGGGATCAAAAGTATTCAGTGTCAAAATACCACCCGAGACAAGATGACGGTTCATATTTTTCAAGGCCGCAATCTGAAGCTTCTGATCAGGCAAATGCATAAAACCGCTTCGAGCAATAATCACAAGAGAATATTTTCTGCCCGCATCAAAATCTGCCATGTTTCCCTGAAAAATCCGCAAGTCCAGATTCTTTGCCGCCGCCTTTTGGGAACATACACGACACATCTCCTGGGATAAGTCAGTACCATCAGCAATTACGCCATGCTCAGCAAGATAAAGCAACACTGCTCCTGTTCCACAGGCGACATCAATCACTCCATCTCTGCCATACTTTTTTGCAAGCTCCAGATAAAACTCCTGAAACCCCTCATGCTTGTCAAACTCCTGATTGTACATAACATCAAGATACCTGTCGTAGTTCTCGGCTACATCCTTAAAATCATGTAAATCCATATTAATAACCTCCTGTGTAAGAAAAAAAAAGACCACCTACCCGAATGGATAAGTGGTCGATTCTTACAACTTCAATTTATGAAATTACCGCACTTTGCATCCCGGGCATACAATTCTCTGGCCACTTGTTGTTGTGGTGGTTGTTGGGAGAGTAACTGTAGTCTTTGTTACAAAGTTGAATTTCATACTCTGAAAATATCAGAAAAATATTGGATTTGTCAAGAAATCTGAACTGTACTGTTATTCAAACTAAAGTGAAAAACTCTTATCGTTCTATCCATCTCTTCAGAAACGATTTTGAAGCCGCACTTTTTTGTATAAAAGTTGATGTTTTTCTCTTTGTCAGCCGGAGTTACTAATTCAATTTTTTTCCAGTCGTTGTTTTGTTCTTTAAAAAACTCAAGCAATTTATGACCGATTCCTTGCCGCTGATATTCGGGGATTACACAAAGAGCGCCAAGATAATATAGGCCGTCATTCTTCTTCAAAACAGATATAGTCCCAACCGGATTTTTACCAACAAATGCAATATATTTTGAAGTCTCATTAATTGATTTTTCCATGTCGTTGACAGACTTGCCGTAACCAGGGCATTCACCATACTTTACAAAATCTTCGTAGAAAGCTTTATTGTAAATATCAACGAGAACCTCGGCATCTTCTGTTACGGCTTTTTTAATCTGAATATCCATATCAAAACTCAGTATACTTTTTGTTGTTCCCGCGCGCTTTTTCCAATGGGTATTTTTTCTCGTTCATGTCCATTTTCATGTTTACAATTTCGTCTTCGTCAAGGTCGAGCGCATCTAAAAGGTCGCGGCAATAAACAAGGACGTCGGCAAGTTCTTCTTTTACGTGCTGAAGGTCGTAGTCGGTATCGCTCCACTGAAAGCATTCTAGGAGTTCGTTTGCTTCAATCGAAATTGATTTTGCAAGATTTGCAGGGCTATGGTACTGGCCCCAATCGCGGTCTTTAACAAATTGTCTGATTCTGTTTATGGTTTGATCGGTCATACGATGCTCCTTCGTCCTATTTTTCTATTTTATACCAGGTCAAAAAAATCTTGTGCTTTACAAGAAAATTTTCGGGATACTTTTCTTCAAGCATTTTTTTGTGTTCGGAATCAAACTGCTTTATCTGCTCTTCGTTCATTGCAGCCATAACTCCGCGGCTCGAAAGCATTCTGCCGTGCCATGTTTCTCTTGTAAAAGGTAGATCAACAATCATACTGTCCATCTGCGGATTTTCAAAATAATGAGTTGTCAAATCCTTTATACCGGGATTTCCGCCGCTCCAGTTATCGTTTATCTTTTTTACAAGCCCGTTTGAATCGTGAGTTATCTGCTCTTCTTTCATATAGCTCATGTAGATTTTTAAGAAGGTGCCGCCATTGCGCAAAAACTTTTTGATTTTTGGAACTATGACTGACGGTTCAAAATACCAGAAGCATTGTGCGGCTGTAATAACATCAAAGCAGCCTTCTTCAAAATCAAGTTCTTCTGACGGGCTCACAAGATATTCAATATTCATGCCGTCCGAAAGTTCTTTTGCATATTTAATCTGATTTTCTGCAATATCAGTTCCAAGCCATTGCCCGCCATATTTGTACATGCCACGCGGAATTACACCAGTGCCTGTCCCCAAATCAAGAATCTTCTGACCATGAACACCAAGCCCAAGGTCTGCAAGCTTCTGAAACATACACTCCGGATAAATGTCGCGATACTGTGCATAGATTTCTGAAGTACGCCCAAAATCAAACGCCTGGCCTTTGTCGATTTCTGCTTTTTTAATTTCCATTTTTTGCTTTCCTCTCAACCTTTTCTCGCAATAAAAAGTCCATAGTTTTCTTTGCCGCCGTTGCTGGATGTAATCTGTGTGAAGCCGGCTTTTTCAAGTGCATCTATTTCATTTTCTCTTGTAAGCGGAATATCAATATGTTTTGTGTCATCGGTATTGTTTTCCAATTCCACAAGTTGTTCGGCTTCTTCTTCCGGTGTGAGCGCAATCAAATCGCAATTAATAAACTGCCCGCCGTTTTTGAGACAGTCCAAAATCTTTTTGAGCAATCGAATCTTTTCGTCCTTCTTAAAATGATGAAACGCTGATGTTGTAATCACTGCATCAAAATCCGCTTCAAACGGAACTTCAAAAAAGTCGCCGCAGATTGTTTTCACCTGACTGGCAAAATCTCGTGTCTTCAACTTTTCCAACATATTTTCGGTGATATCAATTACAGTGACCTCTGCTTGTGGGAACAACTCAAACAAATGAATTAATTCAAGTCCTGTTCCTCCGCCCAAATCCAGTATCTTTTTTGCATCCTTGCCCAGACTTTCCGCCAGCAAAACTTTTGTTTTCATATATTCGCTGTGCACATCATCGTAGGTGTCAATTTTACCATTAAAGAATGCGCGTACTTTTTGATTTCTTTCTTCTAGTGTCATGTTAAAAATCCCGTAATAAAAATTTACAACTCTTCCCACTCACTGTGTAAAATTGAATACCAGCACTGGTCAACAATGCCCTGATTATTTCTGTCGGCACTCCGGAGAGTTCCTTCATATTTCATGCCGCACTTTTTCATAACCATTCCTGAATGCGGATTATTCGGGTCGTGATAAGCACGTATACTGTTTACACCAACCTGTTCAAAGAAAAAATCAATCACTGCATGAAGAACTTCTGTCATAATTCCCTGATGCCACCATTTTCTTCCAAGTGCGTAACCAAACTCAATAGCCTCTACTTCGTCCTTAGGAAGCCCGTGAATATTTCCAATTGGTTCGCCCCCGTTTTCCTTGAGGGTGATTGCCCAGACATAATAATCATTTTTTTCGTATGATGGGAGCCAGCTGTCCAAAACCCACCTGCTCACTCCAACATCCTTATGAGTGGGCCAGGTCAAAAACTTTGTAACTTCCGGATCCGACGCCCAGTTTTTGAACATAGCCGGCGCATCATCAATTGTGAATCGTCGCAAAATAAGTCGCTCAGTTTCTATTTGGATTGTTCCTTTGTGATTCATTTTAGAATTCCTTTCTTAAGATAGAATGATACATCCTGTCTTCGTATTTTCCGTTGCGGAAAAAATATTCGCGCAACGTTCCTTCGTAAGTAAATCCGCATTTGTCGATTACTTTTTTAGACGGCAGATTAGAAGGTCTTACGCAAACCTGGACCTTATTAAAATTGATTTTCTCAAAGCCATATCTGATTACAGCCTTTGTTGCTTCAGTTGCATAACCACGTCCCTGAAAAGCTTTCCCAACACAGTATTCAATTTCGCCAAAATGATTTTTCTGATCAACAAGAAAATATGCAATCTGTCCAATACATTCACCGGACGCTTTCTCAAAAATTCCCCAGCGAAAATGAAGTCCGTCTTCATAAGAGGAAATGTATTTTTCAAGGAGGCCTCTCATCTCTTCGTGTGTTTTATAAGAAGGCTCGCCATACATATCCTGAACCTGGTCATCACCAGCCCAGTTACGCATCATCGAATCAGCATCATCAAAAGAAAAAGCCCGCAGCAACAGACGCTCAGTTTCAAGCGGTTGAGTTCCACATGGACACAAATATTCTTTATTTAACATTTTTGAAATCCTCCTGTTAAAACAACTCTTCAGCTTTCTTAGTAGTCTGCTTTCTCTTTTCCAGAGTTTTCTCAAACATCAGATCGGCAACTTCTGGCAGACCATCGTAAATAACTTTGGCACCTTCTTCTGTAATACCGCCTTTTGTTGCAACACGAGAAACAACATCCTCAAAAGTCATTTCTTTTTTTAGCATCAGTTCGCTTGTTGCAGAAACAGTTTTCAAAACCATTTGAACAATCTGCTCCGAAGAAATCTCTGTGTGTTTTTTTGCCGACTGGCAGATTACATCAAAAATCGAAGCAATAAAGCCAGGCATACAGCTGACCAGTTCCGAACCCATCCCGATTTCATTTTCCGGAAGCTCAATCACTTCGCCAAGACTTTTTAAGATTTCGCACAATCCCGCTTTGTCCACATCTTCTACCATACTGTTATAACAAACCAGCGATTGAGATTTATTGATTTCGGCAGTCACGCTCGGAATCATTTTTGCAATTTTATGCGCACAATTTCTGTAAAGGATTTTTTCCAGCTGAGCAAAAGAAACGCTTCCATTCAACGAAATCACCAGAGCGTCAGCTCGTACAGAATCAGCAATTTCTTCAAGAATGTTTTTTATATCCACCGGCCTTACACACAGAAAAAGAAAATCCACAGCTGCAGCAACTTCTGCATTCGACTGACAAAGCTTAGCCCTGCCTTCCATCTCTTGTAGCCTGGCAAAAGTTCTGTTCGCAAGATAGAGCGAATCCTTATCTGCAATGCCCGCCGCCAGAAAATTTTCAGCAAGCATCTTGCCCATGCTTCCATATCCGATTATTCCGATTTTCATTTTTGATTTCCTCCCATTCCCCAGTTTTCCAAAGGAGGTTCATT
>JBGVAV010000114.1:0-22680 GCA_045224915.1 Treponema sp. | reverse complement strand
ACACGCAACTGCAAGTCGTCTTTTTTCTCCGCCAGAAAGAAAGCGGGCAGGGAAATCTTTTTTTGTAAGGAGGCCTGTTTTTTCGAGCGCGGCTTTTACAGCATTTTCAACATCAGCTTTTTTCCAGCCAAGATTTTTTGGCCCAAAGGCAATATCTTCTTGGGGAGTTTCTCCAAGAATCTGCGTTTCTGCTTCCTGAAAAACAAGTCCAACCTGTGGGGCTTCAACCTTTCCAGAATCACATTTTTCAAGGCCTGCAATAATAGACATGAGCACACTTTTGCCCGATCCGTTTTCTCCGCCAATAACAACGCATTCACCTTCAAAAATCTCAAGGCAAATATTTTCTAAGGCTGTTAATTTTCCAGAGGCAGTCTTAAATGTTTTTGTTAAATTTTCAATCTTGATTTGTGTCTTCATATAAATATTGTGCCAGTACAGGACGAAGCTTTAATGCAACCGGAATTGCAACAGCAATCTTTAAAATATCACCTGGAATATATGGAATTACACAGGCTCCCATTGTATATGCTAAAGCTGTTTTATCTGCAGGAATTTTTCCGGCAGCAGTGGCCCAATATGAAAATCTTATAACTCCCGGAATATACAAAATCACCATGCCGGCTAAAACTGCAAGGCTAAGGCGAAGCGTTGTTTTAAAAGTGATTTTCTTTTCTTCAACGCAAGGACGGCCTGCTATAAAACCCGCTGCAATTGCACCAAGAAGATATCCTGGTAAAAAGCCTCCTGTTGGCCCAAGCCATACTGCAATGCCACCGCTGCCTCCGGAATAAACAGGAAGTCCTATGAGCCCTGCTAGTAAAAACAAAGCGGTAGGGGCTCCACCCCAAACGCCTCCAAGTAACACTGCACACAAAATGCAAAGAACATTCTGCAAAACAATTGGTATTACGCCAAGAGGAATTTTTATAAAACAGCCAACACAAATAATAGCCGCAAAAAGTGCAGTAAAGGTTGTTCGTAAAACAGATTTATTCATAAAGAGAATATATCAAAACGCGGAGGAAATGTAAACCAAAATTCAGTGTATAGGTTTACAATTTCTCGCACGGTTTACAAACACTTTTTGTTTACTTTAAAAATTCCGCCTGTTCTGATATTATAAAAATTGGAGCAACTATTAAATCAAAAATGAAAGCAATTTCTGAAAATGAAGAATTTCTTACTACGCAAATCATTACATATTTAGGAAATAAGCGAAGTCTCATAGGAAATATTCAAAATGAAGTAATAGAAATTTCTCAAAAGCTTGGAAAGAAAAAGCTTGTTTGCGCCGATTTGTTTTCTGGCTCTGGAATTGTTGCCCGCATGCTTAAAAGTCATTCTTCAAATTTGATTGTTAACGATTTAGAAAATTATTCGCGCGTAATAAACAGCTGCTACCTTACAAATAAATCAGATTATCCGCAGGAAGAATGTGAACAGCTTTTACAGCAGATAAATGCGTTATGTGCAAAACGTAAACGCGCCGGTATTATTACAAAAAACTATGCTCCAAAAAATGACAACGATATTCAAAAAGGGGAGCGTGTTTTTTACACACATCAAAATGCGCTTTTAATAGATACATACCGCTCTTTGATTGATGAGGTTGTGCCACGCGAAGAGCTTAAAAAATTCTTTCTGGCGCCGCTTATTACACAAGCCTCGGTTCATGTAAATACAAGCGGAGTTTTTAAAGGCTTTTACAAAGATAAAAATACAGGCATTGGCTGCTTTGGTGCTTCTGCAAAAGATGCGCTTACAAGAATCACAGGAAAAATTGAGCTTACCCAGCCGGTGTTCAGTAATTTTAATTCACGGTTTACGGTGTATCAGCAGGATGCAGTAGAGCTTTCAAAATCGCTTAAGGCTCTTGATATTACATACCTTGATCCACCGTATAACCAGCATCCTTATGGCTCAAATTATTTTATGCTCAACCTCATTTTAAAAAACAAGCTCGATGTTGAAATAAGTCCTGTAAGCGGAATTACACAAGACTGGAATCATTCCGATTTTAATAAACAGCGCACGGCCTTAAAATCAATGGAAGAAATCATTTCTTCGCTCGATACAAAATATGCAATCATTTCTTATAATTCCGAAGGCTTTATTTCTTTTGAAGAAATGACACAAATGCTTTCAAAATACGGAAAAGTTAAAACTGTAGAAATTGATTATAACACCTTCCGCGGCAGCAGAAATCTTCATGGCCGGGATATTTATGTAAGCGAATATCTTTTTGTGCTGGAAAAATAAACTGCCAGAAGCAAAAACTACTTTCGTCGTACTTCAAATTCTTGAGTATTCTTACGTGCTTTTTCGTTTGTTTCGTTCTGATATTTATAGTGCTTGTAGAGCATTTCCTGTGCGCGTACGTGTGCTGTGCGTTTTGCATCAATTGGTTCCCAGCTTCCGTTTGGCATAAGAACTTCGGCATTTGTATTGTCTTCAAAATACATATCAAGCCATGACTTAACCTGGCGGAAGGCAGTCTTATCAAGAATAGGGAACATGAGTTCAATACGACGGTCAAGGTTTCGGCTCATCCAGTCGGCGCTTGAACAGTAAAGCTCTGGGGTTCCTGCATTTTGAAAATAGAAAATTCGCGCATGCTCAAGGTAACGGTCTACAATTGAAACAACAGTAATATTTTCGCTAAGACCTTTTACTCCCGGAACAAGCATACAGATTCCGCGGATATTAAGCATAACCTTTACGCCTGCCTGACTTGCTCTGTACAAAGCTGCAATCACCTCCTCGTGAGTAAGGCTGTTCATTTTTGCAATAATCAGTCCCGGCTGTTCAGGTGTGCTTCGTTCAATTTCGCGCTGAATCATAGAAAGAATGCGGTCTTTCAGTGTTACAGGTGCCATGCCCAAATGCTTCATGTTCTGCAAGGTTGAGTATCCTGTTACAAGATTAAAGAACAAGGAAACATCATTTGCAATTTCGGGATTTGCTGTGAACAAAGAAATATCCGAATACAATTTAGCAGTTTTTGTATTGTAGTTTCCTGTTGCAAGGTGAACGTATCGTCGGATTGTATCAGACTCGCGGCGGATTACCATTAAAACCTTTGCATGAACTTTAAGATTTACAAGTCCATAAATTACAGTAACACCTGCCTGTTCCAGTTCGTTTGCCCAGGCAATGTTTCTCTCTTCATCAAAGCGTGCTTTAAGCTCAACAAGAACAACAACCTGTTTGCCCCGCTGAGCGGCTCTTTCCAAAGCATCAATAATTGGGGAGTTGCGTCCTGTTCTGTAAAGAGTCATCTTTATTGCAAGAACGTTGTCATCGTCTGCGGCATCAGAAAGGAATTTTACAACCGGGTCGTAAGATTCATAAGGTACGTGCAGAATCTTATCATGCAGCTTGAGTGTATCCCAGTATGGTTCATCTTCTGGAAGGTCAGAAGGATAAAAATGCTCCCATGGTTCAAAGCTAAGTTTACCAGTTTCATCAGCTTCGCGAAGCTCCATAAGACCACCAACATCTACCATGCCGTCTGTCAGATATATATCTTCATCTGTAAGCTCAAGCTTTTCTCTAAGAAAATCGCGGATTGTAGTAGAGCTTGCATTACACTGCAGCTGAACAGGGAACGAAGATTTTCGCTGAATCAAAACATCTTCCATTGCGTGAATAAAGTTTGAACCAGCATCTTCGTCTACAGCAAAGTCTGCATCGCGGGCAACCTTAAATACAAGAGTTTCTTCAACTTCAAAGCCTGGGAACAGCTGACGTCCGCAGAAGGTTATGATGTCTTCGATAATTGCAAACTGACGAACCTTTTTATCTGTAGGAAGCCAGTAAAGCTTGTTTATGCCTCCTGGAATTTCAACAAAAGCAATTCGAGGCTGGTCATCATCGCCCTTAAAAAGCTCAGACGCATTGCGGATTCCCGAAATTGGTTTTAGTAAAAAGCCTGCGTATAAATCAAGATTTTTTATATGAGGAAAAGCTTCTGTGTCTGTGCGCAGTGGTGTGAGTAAAGGAAAAATCTCTGAGCGGAAAAGCTTTTGAAGATAATCTGTCTGCTGTGGTGTGTATTGTGCAGGCGGTACATAAACCAACCCTTCTTTTGCAAGAGCAGGAAGTATGTCGTTCATAAGGCATTCCTGCTGCTGGCGGATTATCTGGTGGGCGCGTGCACTTATGCTGGATAAAACCATTTTTGGAGTGAGGCCCGAAGCATCTGTTGTGTCTGGTGCAGACTCAAGCATTCGTTTGGTTGCGGCAACGCGTACCTGAAAAAACTCATCAAAGTTGGAAGAAACAATAGACAAAAATTGCAGGCGCTCCAGTAATGGAAGTTCCTTGCGAAGCCCTTGTTTGAGTACCCTTGCGTTGAATTCGAGCCAGGATAATTCCCGGTTAAAAAATATATTTTCACTCATAACAAAATTACCTTATAACCAAATACGCTTTCGAATAAACCGCATTTTTCACTCATGGCAATTTTTTCCAAAACTGTATTCTTTGATCTTTTGGTCTGCAGATACATTGTGTTGTCCTGGAACTTTATATTAAAGTCGTTGAACTTCTGAATGTGTCCGCGGTCCATGGCATCAGAGATTCTAAGGATTGCCGTAAGTTTTAAAATAGTCATTCGGTCTGTACGTGGCAGCATCAAAAAGCTGTCTTCGTCTTGAGGAACCGAAGTACCCTTATGATATTTTGCAATTTCCGAAACAATTGTGTTGTCCTTGCGCGAAAGTCCAAAAATCTCGGAATTACGGATTATATAGCTTGAATGAATATTGTGGTTGTCGTAGCGGATAAAAGCACCAATGTCGTGTAAAATTGCTGCAGTCTCAAGCAGTGTTCTGGCGTGCTCATCAAGTGCAATTTCATTTTTGAGAGCATCATAAATTTTTGTTGCAATCATGCGCACACATTCTGCATGGCTTTCATCACCGTGATATTTACGAAGAAGGTTTCTGGCAGATGCAGTAATCTGCATGTCGAACTCTTTTTGAAGCTCTTCGTTCTGAGTAGAAATCTGGCTAAGCAAAATGCCGTTACGAATATTTGTTTCTGGAACAATAATTGTCTGAACCTTTGTAAGATGAATAAAGAGGTTGTAAATTAAAAGACTTGTCTGCAGGGTTTCTGCTTCGGCATAAGGAATCTTAAATCGTGCAACACATTCATCAACAGAATATTCCTGAACATCCTGAACAAAGGCGTCAAACGCATCTCGTTCAATTGACCACAAAAAAGTAGAAACCGGTTTTCCAATGAGCAGGGCAGTCATAGTTAAATCCTGACCAACCGCAATAAACTGCTTTACTTTAGAAAGGTCAATTTCACTTTCGAGAGAACCCTTAGTGTTGTTTATAGACTCTTCTATGTAGCGCTGAATATCATCATAAGAGGTTGTCAGATTTTTCATCTGCTGTTCAATTCGCACAGTACCAAGGCGTAAAGAGTGAACCCCAGCCATCTTGCCCTTGCTGATCATCATCATTTCGGTGGTGCTTCCGCCAACAACAAGAATCATTGTGTCTTCTGTTTTAAAATCAATAGGCTGATCTTTAATTGCCTCGGTTACTGCAAGATACATGAGCTTGTTTTCTTCTACACCATCTACAATTTGAATTCTAAAGCCTGTCTGAACTCGAATACGGTCCATTACAGGGTCGCTGTTTCTGGCGTCGCGGAAGGTGCTTGTTGCAAAGCAGGTAGTTTCGGCAGGAGTAATTCCCCAGCCCGCAAGCTGTTCCTTATAGCGCAAGAGAGTTTGAACTAAAAGGCCCTGTGTTTCCTGAGAAATCTGTCCTGTAGTAATTGTGTCTTTACCAATAGAAAGAGGAACTTCTGAACGGTCGAGGATATTTTGTTTTCGTTCCTGTGTGAATTCGGCAACCAGGAGACGTACCCCAGTTGAACCGATTTCAATGACAGATTCAGGGGTCGCCATAAAAATCTCCTGCTATTACAGCTTGTCTATAAGCATAGAGCATTTGCCAGACGGAATAGGCAAAGTCTTTTTCTTCTGGTCCAGGATATTGATAGTAAAGTAGTAGAGCTTTTCGCTTTCCATCTGAATGCCCCAGCCACGGTCGCTCTTGTTGCTCAAAATTGTGATGAGGTTTCGTTTAAGAGAAAGCTTTTCTATACCCATGATTTCCAGGTTTGGAATAATCCAGTCTACAGTCTTGCGTGGAAGACTTATAGAAAGACCGATTATGTTTTCAATCATCAGTGCTATAGTTGAAAGTCCTGCTGTAAGAATGTAGCGTTTGCGTGGGAAACCAGGTTTGCCTTTAAGAACAGCCTTTCCTTCTTTTGTTGGAAGATATGCTTCCCAAAGGTCACCGGCCTGCTTGCTGTCGTTTGGCATAAGTCCGTCGAGTACATAATACAGGTGGCGGATTGCACATTCGCGTGCAAGCTCGTATTTTCCGTATTTTTCAAGGCCTTTAATAACCATAAAGTTAAAGGCTGGGAAAACACTACCACAGTAACCGCTTCCATCTTCGCGGAAATTAGGGTCATCTGCACTCAAAGAAGGGAACGGATGATCTGTTCCGAATGAATCTGGATCATTTAAGTGGTCTACAAGATCCTCTGCTTTGTCGGCATTTGGAATCTCTGCGAGCATTGGCCAGAAACCTGCAATTGTCTTTGTCTTAAGGCGGTTCTGACCTTTATCCAGATCGTAATAGAACTTTGTATCGTTATCCCACATGAGTGAGTTAATTCTTGTTTTAATAGAAAAATACATCTTGCGGTACTGGAAGCTTAAATCCTTGTCATTAAGGATATCTCCAAGTGCCGACATATAAGATGCGTTGATTGCCATACATGCATTAAAGTCTACAGGATAAACAGCGTCCTTGCGTGGAGAGTTTGTCATGCCGCTTGCGCTGGCTGGAACTGCATAAAGACCGTTATCTTTTTTAAAGTTAGCATCAATCCAGTTCATGTATTTGAGCAGAGTAGGCATAACTTCTTTAATGCGGCGTTTATTTGCAGATTTATGGTACAGGTTAAATTCTGCCCATGCAAAAAGTGGCAGATCCAAACCCTGTGGATTCTTTTTATCTACAATTGGTTCGTTTGTTGTAACGTCATATTTATTACGGATAGCGCCGTTTTCTTCCTGACGAGCATAAAAATAGTCAAGATTATTACAGGCGTCGAAATTCCTGTTAGAATATACGAGGAAGAATGAAGAAAAAATAGATTCAAACTGGTTTATGATCATCTTTCCATTTTCCGGATAAATAAACAATCCGTCGTTTGCCTGCTCCCCAGTTGCAGGATCGATCCAGAAAGATGAAACCCATGACCAGGTCTTATTATAAATGTCTACAAAATCCTGATCATAAAAATGAATCTGAGGAAAATCGTGCTTGTTCACAATGACTCCTAAACTTAATTAAATGGCAATAGTGCGCTATATATATAAGTATAACACAGAATTTGCAAAAACGGGAAAAAAATTGATAAATATTTTATAAATTTTTATTAAAATGTCTAGTGGCGTGACCCCTGTTATGAAGGGTTTTTTAATAAAAAAAGCCAGACCTTTTGGCCTGGCTTTGAACTGCTAGAATGTATCTGCGGCTTAGCGAGCTACAATCTTACCAATGTAAAGTGTATAGTTCTTTGGATTGAAAACTTTTGTATCCTGAACCATTGGCTGAATCAATTCACAGATGTTTGTTTTACTCAAAGTATTCCATGACTGCTGAACTTCGTGTCCAACTTTTCCGGTTTGGATTTCAACTTTAAGACCAACTACCTGTGGGTTTGCAATATCACCATAACCCTTATCTTTGATAGAAATTGTAGCCTGGTATCCTTCATTTGGTTTATCAACATAAACTGTAGCTTCAAATTCTGTACACTTAGACAAATCTACTGCAGGTACTTTGAAAGTTGTATCATAGCCGTAGCACTTAATCTGGAAGAATTTCTGTCCTTCAACTTCTACAATCTTTCCGCCTTTTGCTGGTGTTACACCAGGTTCAAAAATAACGATGTCTTCTGCGAACAGAGAACCAACCAACATGATCATAGTGATCATACAAAGAATAAATTTTTTCATAAAAAACTCCTAATTTTTTTTTGGGTTATACAACCTTTTTTATAGATTAATTATAATACTAGGTTTTGGAATTCGCAAACAAAAAGTTAACAAATTTATGTAAAAATGTTGATTTTTCTATTTTGTTAGTGTTATAAAACGTTTTAAATTATGTAAACCACAAGGCCCAATATAACAAGCAGAATCAGATTGTAAATTGTGAACACTCCAAAATACTTTTTACCCTGTGGAGTCTGTGCCTGCTCGCTGCTGCTGTACAGCTTGAATGAAATTACGCTTGCCATAGAAGCAATGAGGGTTCCAAGGCCGCCAACATTTACCCCAAGCAAAAGCATGTCTCCGTTTGTAGTAAATCCGCTGAGCAAAAGTGCTGCAGGGACATTACTTATAACCTGACTTGTGATTATTGAAGTAAGGTATGTTTTTGCCGGAGTAGAAAGCATTGAGTTTATAAAATCAGAAAAAGCCTGAACTGTCGAAAGTGATTTTGTAAAAATAAAAAATCCGCAGAAGGTGAGCAAAAGGCTGTAATCAACTTTTTTAAAAAGTCGGAAATTGCAGATAAGCATTACAACAACAGTAAAGCCAAGCATAATCAGATAATTTACAACATGAAAAACTGTAAGCAGACAGATTATAAAATCGGCAGCATAAAAGAAAGTGCGGAAGTCAACAGTAAGAAACGAAACTTGAGTTTGAAGAAGGTTCCCCTTAAAAGCATCAGGCTCGTTGTGCTTTTTTCTTGTAAGAAAAATAATGATTACTGCAAGAATCAAAAACGAAGGAATAGCAATCTTTGCTGTTAGCAAAAAGAACTCCGCAGCAGAAAATCCGTAATATGAAAACAGGTAGAGGTTCTGAGGATTTCCCATTGGTGTTATGCAGGAACCAAGATTTGCCGCAAGAGTTTCTAGAACAACAATTGTAAGGGCCGGCATTCCAATGCGTGTAAAAATGAGCAATGTGATCGGAACAAATGTCAAAAGCGCAACATCATTTGTAACAAACATCGAGCTGAAGAACACAAGATAGGTCAGTAAAAAATAAAGGCCGCGCTGACTTTTGCAAAGTCGTAAAAGCTTAGCAGCAATGATGTTTAAAAAGTTCTGACTTTGAAAAGCCTTAATTACAATCATCAGGCTGAATAAAATTGCCAGGGTCCTGAAGTCTATTGCTTCAAGGCAGAGAGAGGGAGAAGGTCTTATAAAAATAAGCGCGAGCAGTGCAAGTACAATTGCTGCAAAAAGCACAGGCTCACGCTTTATAAAAGAAATTATTTTATTCATTAGTTGCCTAGATGGCTGCAAGTCCGCGTTTTACGTCTTCGATAATATCGTCTACGTTTTCAAGACCACAGCTAAAGCGTACCATACCGCCGTCAATTCCTGCAGCAACAAGCTGTTCATCAGTAAGCTGACGGTGTGTAGCACTAGCAGGGTGAAGTACACAAGTTCTGATATCTGCAACGTGAACTTCATCAATAGCAAGCTTAAGGGCATCCATAAAGCGAACTGCTGCCTGGCGTCCACCTTTAATGCTGATCGAAATTACACCGCAAGTTCCATCTGGAAGATACTTCTGTGCACGTTCGTAATATTTGTCTCCAGGAAGGCCCGGGTAAATTACTTTAGCAATCTTGTCGCTGGATTTAAAGAACTCTGCAACCTTGCGTGCGTTTTCGCAGTAGCGTGGCATACGGACTGGCAAAGTTTCAAGACCCATGTTCAGGTAGAAAGCACTCTGTGCGGCAGGGTAACAACCAAAGTCGCGCATGAGCTGAGTACGAGCCTTTACGATGTAAGCAGCTTTTCCAAAATCTCCAACATAGCGGAGTCCGTGGTAGCTTTCATCTGGTTCTACCATGTCTGCAAATTTTCCTGTTGCTTTGTAAGCAGCTTCCCAATCAAAGTTTCCAGAGTCTACGATACATCCGCCACCCTGAACAGCGTGACCGTCCATATATTTTGTTGTTGAATGAACTACAACGTCTACGCCCCATTCAATAGGACGACAGAGAATTGGAGTTGCAAAAGTATTATCTACAATGATTGGAAGATGATTGTCGTGAGCAGCCTTTACCCAAACATCAAAATCAAAAACTGTAAGGGCAGGGTTTGCAAGAGTTTCACCAAAAATACATTTTGTATTAGGCTTGATAGCCTTGCAGATTTCTTCGTAGCTTGCGTCAACATCAACCCAGATACATTCAATGCCAAGCTTTTTAAGAGTGAATCCAAACAAGTTGATTGTTCCACCATAAATAGAAGAAGAAGCAATAAAGCTGTCTCCTGCAGAACAAAGATTCAAAATAGAAAGAAGGCTTGCGGCCTGTCCGCTTGATGTAAGCATACAGCCAACGCCACCTTCCATATCGGCAATTTTCTTTTCTACAGCATCACAAGTTGGGTTTGCAAAGCGTGAATACATGTATTCTGTTGGCTTGTCAAAAAGAGCTGCAACGTGATCACAGCTGTCAAAGCGGTAAGTTGTACTCTGTACAATAGGGATTGTTCCAGGTCCACCATTTTCTGGCTTGTATCCGGAATGTAAAGCTTTTGTTTCAATTTTCATTTTTGTCCTCCATCATTGTGAACGCAGAGACGCGATCCATGCAATGATTGGGTAAATTATAACAAAAATTAATATAAAAAAAAATACATTTTTTTGTTACCTCTCTAAAAAAGTTTGGTTTAATATACGAAATCAGTACAGCGGGGGACGCCCCAAATAAGTGCAGATTAATTTTTTATGAAACCTACTTACAGGAGGATACGATTATGAAAAAGATTATTACTATTATTACATTAGCACTTGCAATGGGTTTTGCATTTACAAGTTGTGCTTCAAAGAAAGCTGCAGACAAAGGTCCAAAGGTTTATCGCGTTAATATTGGAGCTGTTCTTGGTGGTCCAGTTGAAATTAGCGAAGAACCAACAGAAATTAATATTTCTTCTTGCTTTGCAAATACTAAGCTTCCAGAAGCCGGAGAAACAATTAGAGTTGTTTGGTCATTTAGCTCAGATGTAGACATTGACCAGATTAATGTAAATCTTGACGACGGATCAGACGCTGTTGTACTTGGAAAGGAAATTCCTGCAGGAAAGATTGTTTATGTAGCAGCAAACATTCCTGTAAAAGAAGATCTTACAGATTCTGTTTATGTAAACTTGTGGACTAACGCCCCTGTAGTTTGCGAAACCGCTCCTATTGATGAAAAATAAATAAGGAGAAAAGCTCTTACACAAAAAAATGCACCTTGTAATAAGGTGCATTTTTTTTGTATACTGATATTATGTCATATGAAGTAACAGCTACCCGTAGGCGTCCTCAACAGTTTGACGACCTTGTTGGTCAGGAATTTGTTGCTGCAACGCTTAAAAACTCTATCAAATCGGGAAAAATCGCACATGCATATCTTTTTTCGGGCCCTCGTGGTTGCGGAAAAACTTCAACTGCACGTATTCTGGCAAAGGCTTTGAATTGTCAGAATGGACCTACAGAAACTCCATGCGGAACCTGTTCTAACTGTCAGGAAATCATCAAGGGTTCTTCGCTCGATGTAATTGAAATTGATGGAGCTTCAAATAACTCTGTAGAAAATGTTCGCCAGATTAAGGATGAAATTCAGTTTCCTCCAAGCTCAAGCAAATATAAAATCTATATCATAGACGAAGTTCATATGCTTTCAACTTCGGCTTTTAATGCTCTGCTCAAAACAATCGAAGAGCCGCCGGAGTATGTTGTATTTATTTTTGCTACAACAGAACTTCAGAAAGTTCCTGCAACAATTAAGTCACGCTGTCAGCAGTATAATTTCCGTCTTGTTGCAATTGATAAAGTTAAGGAATGTCTTGCCGATGCTGCTAAAGAACTTGGCATTCAGGCTGATGACGAAGCACTGTTCTGGATTGCAAGAGAATCTACCGGTTCAATGCGCGATGCATATACACTTTTTGATCAGGTTGTTGCATTCAGCGACGGACACATTACATACGAAAAAATCCGCGACAAGCTTGGCCTTGTTGGAATTGATAGATTGAATCAGGTTTTTGAAGCTTGTGCTCAGGGTAAGAATACAGAAGTTCTTGGCTTTATAGATGAGTTCCTTCAGAACGGTATTTCAATTGAACAGCTTATTTCTAACAGTGCCGATTATCTTCGCAGTCTTCTTCTTATTAAAAACGGAGTTACAAAAGAGGCTCTGCTTGGAAACAGCGTTGAACGCTACAGCAAGATTGTCCTTGAAAAATGGAATCCTGTTCAGTTAGAACGTGCGCTTTCTATTTTTCTTCAATTATATAGAGATATCCGCTATTCACTTTCTCCTCGTTATGAAATTGAATTAACCTTCTCTCGTTTGTGCTGGCTTAGCGAGTATGTTTCAAATGCCGAGGTTAAGAAGGCAATTGATGCTGCCCAAAAGCTTTTGATGGGAGCTGGAACAGTAGCTGGAAATGGATCAGGGGCAGGCGCTCTTGCTGCAACAGTTCCTCCTGTAAACGAGACTCCAGCTTATACTCCAGAAGAACCAGTTGCTTCTGCGCCAGTTAGCGAGCCGGCAAAAACAAAGCCTTTACCAGAAGGACTTCCTCAATTTTCAGCCTTGAAGGAAGATGAGAATAACGGCCCTTTTCTTGATGGCGGACCACTGCCGCCTGAACAATCAGTGGAACAAATAGAACCACCTGCTGATTCTGACGACGGCTGGACAAATACAGATGATCCTCCAGAAGACGATTACGATTACGGAGAAGAGATTCAGGCAGAAGAAGCACAGGCTTCTTATGAAGATGCACTTGCAAATGAACAGGCCGCTGAGAATAAAGTTGTAGCTCAGCTTGATGAACACGTAACTACAGCCGATGGACGTGATATTACAATTGCACAGCTTCGTGGTAGTGTAGTTGCAGAGCTTGCTGTTAATGAAGGCTTTATTGCATCTGTTCTGGAACGCACAGGCTTGTGGAAGGTTTCTGAAAATAAAGTTGAAACAACAATTGAATCAACACTTGATTTACAGCTGATTCAGAAAAACCTGAGAACAGTTGCAGACCGCATTTCAAAGATTTTTGGAAAGCCAATGGAGTTTGTTGTAACAGAAAAACAGGAACAGCAAACACAAGATCAGGTACAGGAAGAAGTTCCAGTTCAGGTTCAGGTGCTTGTGAATGCATTTAAAGGAACAGTTGTAACAGGGGGTAAAAATGAATCCATTTGATTTATTGAAAAACACTCAGGCAATTAAAGAACAGTCAGAAAAACTCCAGAAGGAGTTAGAAGATATTCGTGCAACCGGCTCAAGTGGTGGCCGCATGGTTACAGTAACACTTAACGGTAAATTTCAGATGATGGAAATCAAGCTTGATCCAATTTGTGTAGATAACCGTGACGTAAAAATGCTCGAAGATTTGATTGTTTCTGCACACAAAAATGCCGTAGACAATGTTCAGGAAATGATAAAAGAAAAATCAGCCTCTCTGCTCGGCGGATTAGATTTAGGTCAGTTTGGATTGTAGCTTCAGGATTTTTATAGAATAAGATGAACGCATTCGAAGAACTTACAGCAGATTTTTCGCGACTTCCCGGCATAGGCAAAAAAAGTGCAGTGCGCATGGTGAACTGGCTGCTCCTCCAGGATGAAGCGTACGTTCATCGATTCGCTCAAAATCTAGGAGTTCTAAAAGAGCGCATAAAACCATGTTCTGTCTGTGGTATGTGGACCGAAACCGACCCATGTCCAATCTGCACAAGTCCAGTCCGCGAAATGAGCCAGATTTGTGTAGTTGAACAAAGCCAGGACGTAACAACAATAGAAGCCTACGGCGAATACAAAGGTTTGTATCATGTACTTGGTGGTCTCATAAAACCGCTGGAAGGAGTAGGCCCAGCTCAGCTCACAATCAACGCTCTGTTGGAAAGACTTAAAAAAGGCTCCTTTACAGAAGTAATCATAGCCACCAACCCAACAGTCGAAGGCGATTCCACCGCATTATACATAAACAAAGTCATAACAGAATTGGCCTTGCAAACTCCAGTAAAAGTAACACGCTTAGCCATGGGCATCCCAGTAGGCGGCGACCTGGAATACATAGACAAACGCACTCTATCTTTAAGCTTCCGCGGCCGCTCCCAAATCTAAAAAAAAATCAATTTTTTAAGGGTCGTCCTATTGACAAGGTCCCCCGAATTCTTTATTATACTCCAACACGACGCGAGGTAGAGCAGTTGGCAGCTCGTCGGGCTCATAACCCGGAGGCCGCAGGTTCGAGTCCTGCCCTCGCTATAAGTTATAAAAGAAAACGCGTTTCCTAAATTCTGGAAACGCGTTTTTAATTTAACATTCCATTTTTTTAGCGAGTCCTGCCCTCCTCCTGTAGGCATGTATTTCAACCCCGCTACCTTCCCTTCATCTCCGGATGCTCCTCATAAAATCTCTTCTTATATATAATAGCATTCTAGATTTTGCTAATAAAAATTTTTTCAGGAGAAAGGTCGTAAGAATCTTCGCCGTAGTATTTGCCTATAAGCGCATGGGTTTCGCAGGCAGTGATAGCGGCATCTTTTGCAGAATATCCTTGAGAAAGCAGGGAAGCAATCATTCCGGCAAGAAGGTCGCCACTTCCGCCTTTTGCAAGACTTGGAGCACCATCTGTAATTATATAAGTCTGACCTCCGCTTGCAATAAAGGTATTTGCGCTTTTGATTACAATTGTTGTATTTGGAAACAGTTTATTCAGCTTTTTGCCAATTTTGATTTTTGTGTCCGGATTATCAGCAAGTTCATTTACTGTTACGTCTTTAAAGATTTTAAGATTTTTACAAAGGCGTGTGAGCTCCAGGAGGTGAGGGGTAAGAACGATTCTTGCATCAGCACGTTTGTCTAATTCGGTAAGCAGGGTAGGGAAGTCTTGTTCTCCAAAGATTCCTGCATCAAAAACAACAGCCGGATTTTTTGTGCCATTTGCGGTAAACCATTTTTTAATGATGTCAAAATCCTGTGGGGCAGCGGTGTCCATCCCGGGTCCAAAAACAACGCAAGAAGCTTTAGCCGGGATTTTTGAATTATCATTATCCGGTTCGCTTATCATCAGTTGCGGAGAAATTTTAAACTGCGCAAGGTTTGATTTTTTACTTCTGATAAGAGTTGTGAGCCCGCTTCCAAAGTTCATTGCGGCTGTTGCACAAATTATTGCGGCTCCAGATTTTTGTCCGGCAAAGACTGCGGTGTGCCCGTAAGTTCCTTTATGTGCAGCCTTGTTTGTTCGCATAGGAAGCTTGATATCATCCTGTGTGATAAGGAAGGCTGGGATTTTTGATGACGGAATAATACTTTCAAAAATCTCGCGGTCAATTCCAAGCGGTGCAACAATGATTTTTCCACAAACCTGTTTTGCTTTATCAGAAAAAAGTGCAAGCTTTTGTTCGCCCATTGTTACTGTATAATCTGCATTAAATGTAAGTGCAGTTGGAATGTCGCAGGCAATACGAACTGATTTTGTGCTATTAGCTGCCTGGATGATTTTTGTCACTTGAGGAGAAAGTTCACCTTTGAAACCTGTACCGTACAGACAGTCAACTATAAAAGCAGGGGAAGCTTTGAGCTGTTCAAACAATTGATTTTTTGAAACAAACTTAATTCCCATTTTTTTGCACATTTCGTATTGTTTTTTTGCTTCTGGGGCTGTTGGGGCTTCAAGACAAAAAAGGAGGGTTTCTACCTGGCCGAAAAGCATACGTGCAAGTGCGAACCCGTCGCCACCGTTATTGCCTTTTCCGCAAAGAATAAGGCATTTTCCTTTGCCGGGCAAATCTGTAATGAAATTCTTCATTGCAAGTGCAGCATTTTCCATCATAATAAAATCAGGAAAGCCGTACTTTTGTTTTACAAGTGATTCTAAAGCGGAAGGGTTATCAAAAACTTTTTGCACGAGGCGTACCTCACAAAGGCATATTAGTTTTGTTTAAGTGTTTTTCCAAAGTGAATGAGGTAATCTGTAAACGAAGCATAACTCAAAACGAGTGAAATAACAAAAAGGCATGTACAAATGATTTTGAGTACGCCAAAGCATTCTGGTATGCATTCAAAGCGAACAAGTGTTTCAAGAAACAAAGCATAGAAGCCAGAAACAACATAACATACTGTCTTTACTTTACCACCCTTGCGTGCAGCAATTGCAATGCCCTGTTTAGCAGCAACCATGCGCAGGAAAGTCTGACTCATTTCGCGGTACATAATCAGAATAAAAATGAAGCGAGGTGTATAACCTGTCATTTCAGGATTTGCCGAAAACATAAGACATGCAAATGTTGTCATATGAAGAATAACATCTGCAAAAGGATCAAATATTTTTCCAAAGTCGCTTACTTCGTTGTGTTTGCGGGCATAGTGACCGTCTAAAAAGTCTGTGAATTCTGCAAAGCATAAAAGTGGGATTGCAATAATTATAGAAAGCTTAGAAAGAAGTCCTGTCCAGATTGGAATAAAGTATAAAATAAAAAATACTGGTGCAAAAAATATTCTAGTAATAGTAAACTTGTTTGAGGTTTTCATTCTTAAATTATCACAAATAGAGTGAGAAAAGTCAACTGTGGGCCCTTCGACGGGGATTACTGGAACTGCTTAAAATCGTGCACAATACTTACTGCAGAGCGAGTTTCGTACTGTGGAAGCTCCTTTCTTACAATTTCAAGTGCCTGTTCAACAAGTCCTGGTGCATCTGTTACACCGTACAGAACAAAAACTCCGTCCTCAATTGCTGCATGTAAAAAGTCAATTTTGATTTTATATTCAAAAATGAGCTTGTTTACTACAGTCTGGGCTTTGAGCATTTCTTCTACAAGCTTTGAACCTTCTGCTTCTTTTGTTGGAGTTATGTGAGCGCGTGTAAATTCTGCGATGATATTTGCACAGTCGTTAATTGCAACAGTTCCTGTATTTATGAGCATATGGAAATTTGCCGGATCTTCAATATCAATGTTGTAAAAGTTTTTATGGAAGCCGTTACGGTTTGCATCACTTTCCTGGATATGCTGGCGAGCCTGTTTTTCGTTCCAGTCAAACTCCTGCATAAGGCGGGCAATTCTTACTTTTTCACTTGCAATGAGGCGAACAGAAACATGATTTGGAACAGAACTAAAGAATGCAAAGGCGCCACGTCCAATTATAATAATGTTTCCTTTTGCAGCGGCTTCGAGCATGGCATATTGTGAAAGGTTCTGGTAAGCATCGCGGTCTTTTGCCATAGAAGCAAAAAAGCCTGGTTTACGCTCGTCATATTTTGGAAGCTTAGACTCTGGGAATCCAAGTTCAATTATTCTTTCTTCTATCTGCTTTCGTGTAATAAATTTATAGTCGAGTTTTGCAGCAAGCTCCTGTGCTACTTCGTCACCTTTAGCAGCAACCTGACGTGCCAATGTAATTATTGCCATATGCGCCTCCTTTCTCTTATAATTATCATAAGTCTAGAGGAAACATATGTCAAATTATTTTACCAATGAAGATGAAAAACTCAAATGGAACTGCGGTCAAAAAAAATCGCTGCTCAAAACTGCCGTGTTTGATGTTACAAGCAGCACAAATACTCATGTAGAGGCCGACCACACAGTTCAGGGAGATTATATTGTTTTGGATGCCCCAGACTGGGCTATTGTAATCCCAGAATTGCAGGAAAATGCAGACTCGCAAAAAGAATTCTATATGGTAAAACAATGGCGCCACGGTTCAAAATGTCTTAGCGTAGAGTTTCCTGGTGGCGTAATAGACAAAGGTGAAACTCCGGAGCAGGCAGCACGTCGTGAACTTCTTGAAGAAACAGGATGTCGTGCAGGAAAACTCACAAAGCTTGGCGAGGTTAATCCAAATCCGGCTCTTTTTTCAAATCATGTGCATATTTTTTTAGCCCAGGAGCTTGAATGCACAAACACCCAGGATTTAGATAATGATGAATTTGTAAACGTGATTAAGGTTCCGGTAGAACAAATTATTAAAGATATGGGAACAGAACAATTTCCGCATGCGTTGATGTCGACTGCGATGTGTTTTTATTTAAAAAAATAATCCCCGAACTAAGTCCGGGGATTAAACGTCATTGCGAGCCCATAGGGCGAAGCAATCTATTATTTACCGTAAGTATCGTATTCCTTCTTAGGATCGTATGTACCTGTACGATATTCACCTGTAAGGCTTGGAATGCTCATCTTCATACCAGGATGAATGAGGTTTGGATCTTCAGGCTTTGGCATCTTTGATTTGTTAGCCTGATAGAGGTTTTCCCAAAGCAGAGGGTTATTGTAAACATAAGGGCGACCAGAAATATTCCAGTAGCAGTCCTTTGTTTCTGCCCAAGGGCGTACAATATATTCTGCAGGAAGAGGTGTCTTTTCTGTTACACCTTCAAGTGCGGCAAGTGAAAGCTTTGCATATTCATTTGCGCGTCCCCATTCTTCTGCATCAAAAGAAGTTTCTGCGTTTGCAAGATTTTCTTTAGCTGCTGTATATGCCATTGGATAGATGTTTGGAGCATCAATTTTTTCTGCCCATGCAAGTCTATTCTTTGCAAGCTTGATGTTGTCTTCTGCTTCGCCCATAGCAAGCATTCTTGCAACAAAAGCTTTAGAAAGCTCAGCGTTTTTCTGTGCTTCTTCTGAATATTTGATTGCATCATCATATTCACCGGCATCCATAGCTTTTTCTGCCTTCTTTGTGTATTCGTCGGCAAGCTTCTGATATGTGTTGTTCTTATAGCTTACAGCAAAAAGCGAAGCTGTCATTAAAACTGCTGCTAAAATCAATACTAACTTTTTCATTTTTCTACACCCCCAGCAGAGAGTTCTTCACTAAGATAAATCTCAGCATCTTCTGGATTTGCATAGTTGTCTTCGTCAAGAAGAACAGCATCCTCATCTTCAATTCCATCAACTTCGCCTGTAAGAGGTGCTTCTAAGTCTGCTTCTTCTGCAACCTGAGCACTTTCTTCTACGCTCTTCTTAGCAGCTTCAATTGCGGCAAGAGCAGCGGCACGTTTTTCAGAAATTGTTTCGTAAAGAGTACTGAAAATATCGTATGCTTCATCGTAAGCATCACATGCAGCTTCATAACCGTTCATTGAGTAACTTGCATCACCCTTCTTGAACAATTCAACAGCACGTGTATATTCGCGTTTTTCTGAAACACCAGCTTTTACAGAGTCTGCATCTTTCTTTGCTTCAAGAGCATCAGCACGAGCATCCTTTGCAATGTCTTTGTAAAGTGCTACAAGAACTGTTTTGAAACTTCCATAAGCTGAAGTTGCTTTTGCAAGCAGGTCATCAGATTTTGCATTTTCGTCATCGAACATAGCCTCAAAGTCATCAAGATCTTTACAGCCCTTGTCGTATGCAGCCTTTGCAAGAGGAGGAAGCTCATAATCATCGATTGTTTCTTTTGCATCAAGAGCCTTTACGTATGCAGCCAAAGCTTCATAACGTTTTGCAAGGTCATTACATTCTGCTGTAACATCCTCACCATTTGCTGCTCTTTTGCGGAGGTCTTCGTATTCTTCTTCGAGTGAATCAAAAAAGTCTGGAGCATATTCTTCGGCATCAGAATCAATAGCATTTTGTCTTGCGTTATCCATGTTTGCCAAAGCCAAATCAATTTCTGCCTGAGAAACAGCCTCATTTACTGTCTCTTCAATTGTCTCATCTACAGTTTCTTCTACTGCCGGTGGTTCCGGTTCCGCTGTTTCTTCTGCGCCTTTTTTAGAACCGCAGGAAATAAGCGAAAGGATTAAGAAAACCGAAAGAGCCCAAAAAGCTAGTTTTTTCATAATAATCCTCACATTTTAAAGAATTAATTTATTTTAACCTATAAAACCCAATCTTACAACTTTATTATCGGCAATTACCCTCAAAAACGGCACTTTTTGTAAAAAAAACTTCATATATAGAAAATTTGTGTTAAAATATCGAATGGAGGACATCTATGGCAGATGATTTTTCTTTTGAAATTACACAAAGTATTGGCACAGTTGCCGAAGGAAAAGGCGGCTGGAGCATGGAACTGAACCTTGTTTCGTGGGGAGGCCGTCCTGCAAAATATGATTTACGCAGCTGGTCACCAGATCATCAAAAAATGGGCAAAGGTCTTACCCTTACAAAAGAGGAGCTGCTTGCGTTAAAGGATTTGCTGAATAAAGTAGAGCTTTAGTACTCTGCAGTTGCAAGAGTTGCGCCTTTTTTTACAATAATCTCAAAAAGCATTTTTTGAAGAAGAACATCTTCCATCATTGTTCCGCCGGAACGTATCTGCATATCTGTTGAAGCAAGAATTGCGAGTATTGCAGTAGCTTGTCCTATTGTCCAGATTTTTGCAGCCTTTCTATATTGATTCTGTAAAAGATTACTTCCAAAACCGTTTGATTTTAATGTAGCCTCGTCTGCTCCGTAACCACCATAACTTTCATTCTGAAGCTTATGCCACAAAACAAGTTTTCTAAAGCATGATGCAAGGCCCGCAATTATTACTACAGAAGAATTTTCTTTTGAAAGTCTTATTCCCTGAAGAACTTCAAGTGCATCGGAAAAACGTTTTTCAGAAGTATCAGAAGTCTGGACCATCTGCTTAAAAAGGGTAAAGGCATTTTCTTCGCGGTTATGTGTAAGGAACGAATCAACATCCTCTGGCGTTACAATCTTTCCTTTTTCAAGGCACAGGAAAAATCGTGAGCATTCATTTTTTAAGGCCAGGGTATTGTTGTCTACCATATCAAGAATCATCTGGGCTGCATCTGGTTCAAGACCGTAGCCGTTTTTGCGGAAGTAATCTGTAAGCCATGGCACCTTCTGATTATCAAACATCTCCCAGAACTTCTTTTTGTTAGAAGCAGGAATAAGCTTGTCGAGTTTTGAGTCTACCGAGATTTCATCAGAAACAAAAATGAGTGCCGAAGATTCTTCGCCGGAGTCTTGAACAGATTTTATCCATTCTTCAACAAGTGCAATGTCTTCCTTTTTTTTGAGCAGTTCTGCGTTTTTACAGATTACACAGGTTGCGCTCGAAAAAAGATTTCCGTTGTCTAAAACAGAAAGCACCTGTCCAATAGACGTTTCGTTGAGATAGTAGATATGCTGTTCACTTTCGCCGAACTTTTTTTCCAGAGCTTTGATTACAGCTTCTACTGCTTCATCGCGCTGACCAAATTCGGGTCCGTTGTATAAATATACTGGTAGTATCATTTTCGTTTTATTTATGTATTTTTAATTAATAAGTTCTAACTATATTCGAAAGAATACCAACAATGCGAACATCCTGGCAATAAATAGGCTGAAAATCAGGATTTTCGGGCTGCAGGCGGATTCTTCCTGCTTCTTTGTAATATCGTTTAAGCGTTATAGCATCATCAATAACTGCAACAATTATCTGACCGTCTACTGCTACGTTTGCCTGTTCAACTACTGCAAGGTCTCCTTCAAGAATACCTGCGTTTATCATGCTTTGTCCGCGTACTCTAAGTGCAAAATAACTTTTTCCCGGGCGAACAAAAGGCTCTGTAAGATTTACATATCCGTCAAGATTTTCTTCGCACAAAAGGGGTTTGCCTGCTGCAACTGTGCCAAGAAGAGGAACCTTTCCAACAAATGGCTGATTTTGACTGTCTGAAAGAACTTTTATAGAACGTGAACGTTTCTGAGCTTGTGAAAGGTAGCCTTTTTTCTGCAATGCAATAAGATGATCCTGAATGGCGCGAATAGAAATACCAAAGTGTTCGCTGATTTCTCTTACTGTAGGAGGATATCCGTTTTCTGCAGTGTAATCCGAAATGAAATTGAGAACTTGCTGTTGTCTTTCGGTAATACCTTTCATAACCCCACCCCCTTTATATTATTCTTCTTCAAATTTTGAATCGAACAAAGCCTGAATTGTAGCTGCGGCTTCTGATTCATCTGGTCCTTCTACGTTCATTGTCATCTGAGTGTTATAACCTGCTCCCATAGCAATTACACCCATGATAGATTTTGCATTTACTGTTGTATCGTCGCGTGTAAGAGTGATTTCGGCTTCAAACTTGTTTGCTGTCTGTGCAATAATTGCAGCAGGACGAGCGTGAATGCCTGCACGATTCTGAACAGTAAGAATTTTTTCAATCATAATAATTTCCCCGGCTTTTATGCCTTAATATATTTTAGTATGAATTATCGTGACCATAGTATGCTGTTTTTGCATCTCCGGTTTCAATCCATTTAAGTACATTTTCATTAAAGTCTTTAGCAGCGTTGTAACCCATATCCTTAAGACGTTCGTTCATAGCGGCGGCCTCAATAATGATAGGAAGGTTTCGTCCAGGGCGAACAGGAATTTCAATTACAGGAATCTTAACTCCCAAAAGCTCCTGATATGTCTGGTCTGTTCCAAGACGGTCGTAGGCTTTGTTTGAATCCCAGTCTTCAAGCTGAACAATGAGCTGAACTTCCTTCTGGTTACGAATGGCACCTACACCATAAAGCTGCGAAATATTTATAATACCAAGTCCGCGGATTTCCATATGGTGACTGATTGTAGTATTAGCACCACGGCCAAGGATTGTGTTTCCGTTTACACAGCGGATTTCAATAATATCATCTGCAACAAGACG
>JBGVAV010000113.1:0-26796 GCA_045224915.1 Treponema sp. | reverse complement strand
GACACGACGTATAAGTGAATATTCCAGGACAGGCATACTACTTGGCAGCAACCTGATTATCACAATGGAAACAGAACAAACTCCTCTAGATGTAAAAGAAGTAGAACAAATAATTAATAGATTTTTAGTTTGAGGTTAGAAAAGAGTTTACGTGAGTTTTAAAATGTTTTATAGAAAACTCACGTAATTCTTAAAATATTAGATGAAAGTTTTGTAGAAGCAGGAAACAGTTTTTGTTATTTTACGTGAGTTCATAAATGATTTTGGCTAAACTCACGTAAAACAACTGGAGCCAGATGAAAACGTTTCAGCAGGTGGGACTTGTTTTTTGAGAATTTACGTGAGTTTTGAAATGTTTTGCATAAAACTCACGTAAAACAGATGGAGCCAGATGAGATTTTGAAATAGACAAGAACATTGATATAGATATTTTACGTGAGTTTTGCAATAATTTTGGGAAAACTCACGTAAAATTGTCGGAATCAGATGAAATCCTTTCAGGAGACGGGACTTGCTTTTGAGAATTTACGTGAGTTTTATAATGTTTTGTAGAAAACTCACGTAAACCCGTTTACCCCCTGCCCCTGCTACTTCTGCTTTACATCGCTCATGGCTGTGGTTCCGTCGGCAAAATGGAAAACTGTTACATAGGAAAAGCCGGAAGGGATCTCATCTACAGGGGCAATATATGTAGTATTCCCCTGCAACCAGCTATTGTTTGCATCTGATTCACCGCCGTACAAAAGCTTCAAGCCGTATTCCCTACCCTTTGTTTCCCAGACTGCGGTATAGGCAGTTTTTCTATCAAGTGTAGTATCATATACAAGGGCAGCATCTGTCTTGGAATCTATTTCTGCAAGCAGTTCTGTTGGGAACGCCATTGTATGCGCAAAACAAGGTGCATCATAGAAAACCTGATATGAATCTCCAAGCCCTGGAATTACAGCTTTGCTTGAACATGAAACATTTTCACCCTTATTTAATCTGTCAAAATAGTTAGGATAAACAAAGGCATATAAAGAATTCTTTGCACCATTATAAACCGAGCATTTAAAAAAGTATTTTGGAGTACCAAAACCATAAGCTCTATTATCCATTCCATTATTAGTCATAGCCTGCCCTTCAAAAGCACTACGGGTAGACCATGTATCATTTTGTAGTCTATAAATATAACCGGAATATGAGGAGTGTGTTTTCAAAGCCTGTACATACATTTTAGAATCGGCTACCCAGATTTTTGGTATTCCAGGTTCTGTAATATTCATAACAACATAACTATATAGTGCAGAATTATCATTGTTATCTTTTAAATCCAGCACAAGAATATAATAGCCTTCCAAAAAAGAATCCCAATCCAATGCTAAACGGCTTGTACCTGGTGTATAACAAAAAGTATGCTTTTGAAAATTTACTAGTTTATCTCTTGTTATTTCTTCATGCGAAGAATATCCCGAAGTTTCTTTTTTTATGAGATAATAATCAAATTGTATTAAACCATCCTCATTGACGTACATGCCAGCCCCACCTGTGTCAGAAGGCATAGAGTTTGCAACAGAAGAAAAATTCCCCAGGTGAATTTTATTCGGAGTAGAAGAATATAAAGAATTCCAGGAATTTTTTACATTAACAGAAGGGGGTATATTATCATAAGTAGCATCAAGTTCAACAGAATAAGCAGGATCTGGTTCATATATTGTTCCATTTGCATCTTTTGCATAGATAGATACATCATATTTGTAGCCACTTTTCGTTCCAAAATTTAATTCTCCATATCCATATGTTGTAGTATTCTGTTGTTTGTATTTTACTCCATAAGAAAAATTCACAGACGGAGTAAATCCTTCAGGGAACTCTACAGATGCAGTATGATAACCAGTACTTACTGGATGTTGTATATTTGTTAAAGTAAAGCTTGATGGCAGTCTTGGAGATTCAGGATCTGTTCCACCACCGTGATTTTGAGGATCATAGTTATAATATAAGGTATAAGGCTCAGAAAGACATCCAAAAAATGAAGTTTCTGAATAGCAATAACATGGCAGGACATAGAATTTATATATTCCGTCAGGAAAAAAATCAGGCTGATCTTCTACATCCAAAGCAGTATTTGTAATTGCAAATCTATCGCTACTATGATACCCCCCTAAATTAGCAATATCCCCCATACTTCTAGACATTCTTGCCCTAAATTCTGTTGGTGTAGAAGTTTCATCAGCTTGATATGTATAAACAAGTAAATAATCAAAATTATTAGCACCATAATCGGTAACTTTAAAATCTTTATATGCTATACCATTCAGATATACATTCATGTAATTTCCATCTCTCTGCATATTGGAAATTGAGGTTTTCGCAGGAATAACTCGAATTATACTTTGAAAATTTCCTACATCATCAATTGCAGAAATTCGTACAAAACAATCTTTCGTTACATCTCGGGTAAAATTAAAATATCCAGTGGTAGAAGAGGTTGCAGTTGCAGGGTTTTCCTGTGTCATAAAGTCATTTTTCGAATATCCATATTCCACTTTATATGTAATTGTTTGTGTAGAAGATTGTGAAGAATAATTGGTTAAATATATATCTTTACAACTATAAAAATTTAACTGTTCAGTTCTATAGCCATTATCATCAGTATAATAAGCAATAACATCTTGCGAATTTAGTTTGTAATATAAAGCCTTAGAGGATAACGTACCAGGATGTTCTCCATCAGGGCCAACTTCAGTTGTAGAATAACCATAAAGCTGACGTTTTATTGCACTACCCGCATCAAGTGCTGTATCTCTAATTACATAGTAAGTTTTAGTTGTGTTATTTAGAGCATAATCTTCAAAGATAAAATCAAGCTGAATAACACCATCATTTTCCGATTGCAAAACATAAGGCTCATTTGCAAAAACAGTTTTTGTCGCTGGATATGTAAAGTCAGCACAAGGTTCAGAAACAGTAACATTATCAACTGTTCTTATTCGTTTTTCTTTTATAGTTAAACCCTTGTAACCAGAACCAGAATCGGACACACTTGCAGAAAAATAAATCTTATTACCTACATGGTTTTGTTTATAAGTATTGTTACCAAAACTTGTGAAAGTCGTGTTTGATAATTCTTGTAAATCTAAGGCAGATTTTTTTTCTTTGGCATAATATTCATAATTTCCATCAGAAGTCTGGTGTCTTGCAAGTTCATACTGCGGCTTAGAAACTTTCATACCTGATACAGCAGGTGCTACAGTCTCCATATCATAATTTATTCTATAAATCCACGAAGGGTCGCTATCAAGGGCAATACCGTCAACATCATATATTTTGGTATAATCAAATATAATTTTTATATTTTTTAAATCATTTTCACCTGTCAAAAGGGATCGTATTTCATTTTTTGGTTTGATTTTCAAAGTATTATTTGTCCATTCAGGTGCATAAAAAAATCTTTCGTAATGCTCATTTGGATTTGAAGCATCTACAATTTGAATTGCTCGTTTCTTATTATCTACACCAGGGGTTGTAGAATACAGATTTAGATTTTCCCGATTCATTGCTTTATTAAATTCAATACATATTTCCGAATCGCAGTCCTTTCCGGATGAAATATATTCTGGCAATCTGGAAATTACTTTTGGTTCCAGTATATCCTTCGCAGAAACTGTGATTGCATAATCAGCTGTTCCGTTTGCAATTGCATCAAAAGATTTTATTATAGCTTTTTCAGGATTGTTTTTTGAATCAGGAATCTGTAATGTAAAGAAAGTTTTGTTACCAAATTTTACTTTTATCTCACCACTTGTTACATATCCAGTTGGTTCTATAGTGTAACCGCTTGTAGCAGGAACAATTTTCCATCCGGAAAATACATAACCATTTTCCAGTGGATATTCAATGTTCATACTTTGTTCTACATTCAAAACTTGAGTTGCACCACTTGAAATAACAGCACCATTTACAGTTAATGAATTCGCCTTTGCATCACTAGAATCTACTCTAACTATTGTTTTTGTAATTGTCGAAGAATTAACTCTGTAGGACCAGGTAAAGTCTGAATCAGCTGAAGTAATTTTTTGTGTTCCACCTGCAGCATAATAATAAATACTACCATGTGGAACAGTTACTGTTACAGTTTCGTATGCATGCTCAACAGGGAGCATTTTTACTGGAGTCAAAGTAATTGTTTTATAGTCGCTGCTTACAGAAGTAGAAAAATAATCAGACTTAATAAAATTTGATATTGCAGAATAACTTATGATTATTTCATCTTTTGTTGCAGGACTAATTGCATGATCAAAGGTAAGACTAATCGGAGTATTTTTTGGAACTTCAGTAGCCAGATTTGCATTATATGGACTTACCGATGAGGTAGAAATTACAGGTCTTTTATAACAAACTGCATTTATATAAACTTCCTCTGCAGTATTCATAACTATTGTTGCCTGCTTATCAGATGCTTTGGAATCTTTATAAGATATCTGATTGGTTACATCATTTCCATGAGAATCGAGAAGCTTCCAGTTATAAAACTGATATCCGTCTGCAGGGTCAAAAGAAAGAGAAACTTCTTCTCCCACATTGTATTCTTCGTAAGCCTGATGATTTAAAGTTCCGCTTGTAAGACCTTCTGCAAAAGATGAATTTGTTTCGCCATTAAGAATCGCATAATGAACCTTTGCTTTTGCAATTGTAGTGTAATCAACAGCAAAACTAAAAGTTGTCTCTTCAAGATTTACTTTATTACCGTCATTTACATAATAAAAATCAGAAGGAACTGTTACTGTTATAATTCTATGATTTCCTTTTTGAACAGAAATCGGAACTGTATTTTCTATTGTTATTGTGTTAGCAGAAAGAGTTCGTTGTGTGTAATAATTTCCAAGCTTTCCATCATAAGAATCAACAACTATTTTATCGAGCAAATCATTACATTCAGTACTTAAGGCTTTATTAAATGTGATTATAATTTTTGAGTCTTTAGGATTCCTTTGTGAATTAGGAGTAAAAGAACTAACCGTAAGACACTCACTTGTTTTTGCTGAAACTGTTACACCCTGCAGAGCTTCATAAACTATAAGTTTTGTAGAAAGTGCGTTTCTATCTGCTATTGAAATTTTTGATTCATCAACAGGTTGATTTCCACTTGTAATAGTCCAGCCATTAAATTTCCATCCTTCTGTCGGCTCAAATGAAATTGCCACTTCCTGCCCTATTGAGTATCGATTTGTACCGGAAGCTTTTGTCAAAGTACCAGAACCGCTTGCAGCTGCAAAGGTAACTTCTGCTTTATCAAGAGTTGTTTCATCAATTTTATAATCAAATGAAATACCATTTGCCCCATAAGTTATCTTTGTCTTGTTTTCATTATCAAGTTTGTAGTAAAAATCAGAAGGAATAGAAACCGTGACTGTTTTTGTCTGACCAGCAGGTACATAAAGCATATTCGAATTATCAGCAACAAAGGTTACTGTATTATCCTGCAAGACAGGATCTTTGAAGCAAGAATTTACAGGTGAGCCTCCAAGAGAAATTGAAATATTTTGAAGTTGAGAAAGGTCATTTGTATCATCTGATAAATTATGGTTGAAGGTAATTATTATAGAAGAATTTTTACATACTGTAGGATTTGAACTGTTATTTATAGGACTAAAAGATGTAACTCTAAGACGAGGAGCACAGACAGCCTTTATTTGAGTAGGATTTTCTGGAGTTGTTTTTTCAAGTATTGTTGCTGTTGTATTTGCACTACCTGGTTCCGCTATATAAACAATGGAATTATCATAATCCCACTTTATGAATTGATAATCAGCATCTTCTGTAAAAGCAAGAGAAACCTTTTGTCCAATTGAATAGTCTTTTGTACCAGCCAGATATACAGAACCTTCTGCAGCAACACTTGTAAGATTTACAGTTGCTTTTTCATCAGTGGCTTCGGTTATCTGATAATTCCAGGTTTTAGAAGAGTTCATCTTCACACCATCTATATCAACAATGTCTTTACTCAAAGTAACTTTTACTGTTTTAAAGATTTCGCTGGAATTAAAAGTTATCGGATTTGTTTTATCTGTTTCAATCGTAAGAAGATTTCCATTTATTACAGGGCAGGTAAAATGTTCTGCAATTGAATAGTCATCAATATTAGTTATCGTAATATTTTTTAAATATGTTTGTCCGTCTAAAGTATATGCCCATATGTTTCCTACTTCATCCGATTTTATTTTTGCAGAAGCAGGAATTTCATTTTGGGAAAAAATAAAATTTGTTTCTTTTAAGGGCTTTGTAAAACTTACAGTAATGGCTCTATCTCTACTTACTCCAAGAGGATCATAACGAGGACTTGGCTCCCCCGAAACAGCAATTCTTTGCGTACAGACAGGAATAATTTGAATTGACTGAGTATCATTAGTAATTGTTACTTTAGTTTTAAGAGCGGTTGCATCTTCAAACTCTACACCATCTGTGATTGCTCTGGAATTATCATCTTTGGAAACGGCTGTCCATTTAATAAAGCTATAGGCAGGATTTTCTGAAAAACTTATTTCAAAGGCATAACCTTTTTTTGCAATATGATTGTCTTTTGGAACTGTAGAACCTGAACCTTCCTGTGGTTGAATAAGAACTGTAATTTCTTTTGCGTTATTATAAGCAATTGTCTCTTCAATTTCACGCTTAACATCATCTGAACGCAAAAAATTATCACAAGAAATAAGACTACTTAACGCGAGCAGCCCCCCCTAACAACAGTATAGTAGTTTTTAGCAAAGAAAGTTTGTTTTTCATTTTTGGCCCCATGTAATTAATTTAATAGTTAATTTTACAATAGGAAAAATGAATTGTAAAGAAAAGATTGTCGGGTCAAGCCCGACAATGACAAAGGTCAACAGACAATGACAAGGGCCAACAGACAATGACAAAAGGCCCTTCGACAGGCTCAGGGACCACATGACTGTTCAGGGACCACATGTCCATAGAAACAGTTGAAAAACCACCAATCCATAGTATAATAGAAAATTATGATGAAGAAGTTATTTACAATGATTGTCTGTGGAGGGATTTTTTGTGGCGCGCTTCTGGCACAGACTAAGAAAACTGTGGATCCTTTTTTTAAGGATTTTATTAGCCGAAACTGGAATGCAGAATCGGGGTTGCCTGGTAATACAATTACAGACCTTATGCAGGACAGCGACGGGTATATGTATTTTGGAACATACACAGGTCTGCTCCGATTTGACGGTGTTGAATTTACACCTATGAACAGACTTTACGATGACCGCTATGATTTTATTAGTGCGCGAACTATGTTCCAGGATTCACGCAAAAATATCTGGATTGGTTCAAATGATGAAGGCCTGCTCTGCTTATGTGCCGATGGAGAAGTAATTAAATATACTGTACAGGAAGGACTTACAAACAATTCCATCCGTGCAATCTGCGAAGACAAAAACGGCAATATGTGGATTGGAACTGCTTCTGGTATTACCCGCATCAATAGAAAATACGAAATCGAAAGCTTTTCTGAGTCTGATAATATTCCACAGAATAATAACTTTATTGTAAATCAACTTTATTGTGATACTGCAGGACGTGTCTGGATTGTAACAAGAACCGAAGACGGACTTTTCTGTTACACAAGCGGAAAATTTCAGGTAAGCAAAATAATCAAATCTATAGATAATCCGATTGTAACAACTGTTATGCAGGATTCTGCGGGAACCTTCTGGTTTGGAGTTGCACCTCACTATGCTGTAAAAATCACATCAGAAAACGAAACAGTTTATAACATCGGACACGGAAATCAGCAGGGAACAACAGTAACATGTATTTTCCAGGATTCCTCTAAAAATATTTGGTTTGCTCTTGATAACGGAATTACAGTTCTTCATGACGGAATTCTTTCTTATCTTGATACAGGCACCCTTCTTTCTGATGACAGTGTAAATGATATTATGGAAGATCACGAGCACAACATCTGGATGGCACTTGACCGCGGTGGTGTTCAAAAACTCAGTTATGGAAAATTCCAGACTACAAATATGTCTACCACAGTCAATGCAATTGCACAGGATACATTCCGCGATTTAATATGGCTTGGTTGTGATGATGGACTTTACTGCTATAACAACAACACCTTTATAGAAAATGAAATTACTGAATACTGCAAGAATACCCGTATACGTCATGTTGGGGTAACAGAAGATGGTGCTGTTCTGGTATGCTGTTATGAAAACCATGGTCAGGTAAAATTCAATCTTGACGGTACAATGGAACAGTGGCAAAAAGAAAATGGTCTTGCAGGAAACAAAGTACGTGTTGCCATTCAGTCAAGCACCGGTGAACTTTATGTTGGAACAACAACAGGGCTTTCTATCATTAATCTTCAGACTAAAGAAATTTTAAATATCAACAAAAACGATATTCTTGAAAATGATTTTATCATGTGTATTTTTGAAGATACAGACGGCTCAATCTGGTTTGGTACAGATGGTGGCGGTGTGTATATTATGGATCCACATACAAAGGAAATCACTAAAAAAATTACAAAGAATGATGGTCTTGTTGGAAACATTATTTTTAAAATATGTTCTATTCGCCCTGGAGAAATCTGGGTTACTACAGGCTCGGGCATGAGCATTATTTCAAAAGATACCGGAAAGATTTTTAATTTCAATATTGAAAATGGTTTTGGTGCCGACGGGGTTTTCCAGGTTATGCTTGATTATACTCAGAAAATGTGGGGATCAAATAACAAGGGAATCTTTAATATAAAGCTTTCGGAACTTGATGAAGTTATAAACGGAACAAAGAACTCTGTAACACTCAACTACTTCAGTAAGCTTGACGGTATTAATTCCGGTGGCGTAACTTCTACTTCTCTTTCAATGCAGGATGACAAGGGACGACTCTGGTTTACTTTGATTGACGGTTTTACACTCATGGATCCTGTACGAAGTGCTTCAAACATTTACTCCCCTACTGTAAAAATCCAGACTCTCACACTCGACAGCGAAAGATTTCTTATTACTCACGACGGCAGCATTAAGAAAAACAGAATTTATGTTGAACCAAATGTAAAGCGTCTGAGCATAAAGTATACAGGTATAAGCCATGTTTCTTCGGAGCAGGTTCAGTTTAAGACAAAGCTCGAAGGTTTTGATGAAGATTATTCTGAATGGACAGGCGATCGAAACGCTTCGTATACAAACCTTCATCCAGGAACTTACGTGTTCCATGTTATTGCACAAAATGCCGATGGTGTTCAATGCGATAAAGAAGCAACTTTAACAATTGTTAAAAAGGCATATTTATGGCAGGAAACCTGGTTCCGTATTCTTGTCATCATGCTGATTTTTGGAACAATCGGACTTTTTGTATTTATAAGACTTGATATTGCAAGACGCAATCAGGAAAAAATCAAAAAGCTTTCTATAGAAGTTACAAGCGCACTTGCCCAGACAATTGATGCTAAGGATAAATACACAAATGGTCACTCAAACCGTGTTGCCGAATATTCCCGTATTCTTGCAAAGCGTCTTGGCGAAGATGAAAAAACACAGGAAAGCATTTACTACGCTGCCCTTTTGCATGATATTGGAAAAATTGGTATTCCAAACTCTATCATCAATAAGTCTGGAAAGCTCACACCAGAAGAATATGAAACTATTAAGGCACACCCTGTAATTGGAAGCGACATCTTAAAGTCAATTTCTTCTATGCCAGAAATTTCTATTGGCGCCAGAAGTCACCACGAACACTACGACGGCAAAGGCTATCCGGATGGACTTGCAGGCGAAGACATTCCATGGATCGCACGCATCATTGGAGTTGCCGATGCCTACGATGCCATGACCTCAAACCGCAGTTACCGTAACTACCTGCCGCAGGATCGTGTTCTTGATGAATTCGTAAAATACCGCGGCATCCAGTTTGACCCGCGCGTCACCGATGTCATCATCCAAATGATTGCCGAAGACACCGAATACAAGATGCACGAGTAGAACCTGGAGAATTACCTTACGGAACGAGCGAGGCGGAAGCCACGCTCACGATAATTTTGTTCAGGCATAATTGTTTCTCTAGAATGATTTGAACACATTTGTGCAACATCTTCGAAACTACCACCACGCACCATTTTAACTGAACTAGAAACACCGCCTACAGGATTTGGATACGAACCTTTATCCATTGAAGTCTGCCAATCATAACACCACTCAGAAACATTACCACTCATATCATAGATTCCCAGCATGTTAGGCAATTTTAAACCAACCTGATGAGTACCAATACCGGCATTATTCTCATACCATCCAACAGGATCAAGGCCAGTATTAATATCTGCGAGATAATGAACACCCTCTTGTGAAGGACTACCGCTAAACAGATAATCCCAATCTTCTGCTAATGGATTACCCCCTCTAAAGGCAAATTCCCATTCAGCTTCGGTAGGGAGACGATAACCTGATTTCTGCAAATCAAGAGTTACAGTTGCATATTTAATATGCTTTCCATCATCAGTCATTTTAATATTTGATATATCATAAGCCAGATTATTTGTATTTCCATCAATCATTTCTGTAAGTTTATTACAGAAATATACTGCATCAAACCAGGTCATATTTTCTGCAGGACGAAGATTCTGATTTTCTCCTGTCGTCACCGGATAACCTCTATCTTCCACACATCCAAACGGAGAAGCTTCAAGCGTATATTCAATGCCTCCCACAGTAACCTTCTGATTTGTCATTACTGCAGTATAAAGCTCCTGTGTAACTTCATATTTTCCCATAATAAATGGACTTAAGCTAACCGTACGTCCTTCACGGAACGGACCAAAATCATTAGGTGAAATATATTCTTTTCCTTGAATAACAGTAATATCCTCCCCAGTTTTTGCTGGATCAATTACGCAAATTTCTTCGGTATTGTCAAAGGTTGTTGTTCCAATTGTAATACCTGCATTTGCCTGTTCTCCAAGATAATTCCAGCCTGCATATATTGTGGTATCTTCAGAAGGAGTTGAAGTAAAGTCATAAAGACAACTATCGCTATACCAGTTTCTGAAACCATATTGTGTTTTTGTATTTACTGGGTCTGCAGGTTTTTCAACAGGTATACCGAAGCGTTTAGTTACTTTTACATCATTTGTATTTCCATTTATACTTCCGCCATTAAGCTGGAATGTGTATTCAATAATATTTCTGTTGTAATAAATATTTACTACAGTGCTTCCATCGAGGGCAATTCGTGGTTGTTCAAAATCTTGTCTTGTAAAACCAGTATATGTTTTTCCAACAGCAGCAGTATACTCTTTAACATTTCCAGATTTTGTTTCTGATTCTGCCACTTCGTATTCATCACTGTCAACTTTCTGTTTGAGATGCTTTACGGTGTAATTTCTTTCAACTTGCTTCCAAAGTGCATTAAATGCTTTATTATTTCTATCAAAAGTAGTTAAATAATCTTCTGCATTACCATAACCACCCAGTTTCCATCCATCAAACTCATAATACTCATCAGGATAATCATAAACAGGAGCATCCGGTAGAATTACATTTGAACCATACTTTCCACTGATAACAAGTTCTTCTTCTGAACCGTCCTTCCACGTTCCACCGTTTGGATTAAATGTATAATCAATTATTTTTCTGTCATAGTATAAATTTACAACAGTACTTCCATCCCCGGCAATTTCCTGCTGTTCAAAAGTTTTTAGTGTAAAACCATCGCCATAATAACCAACAGATGCATAAACATTTGTTTTTTTTCCAGCTGTTCCTTCGTAATCAGGATCTTCGTCTGTATTAATATAACCATCATCATCAACATTTTGCTTCCAGTATTTTACTGTATATGGAATACCATCTTTTCCTGTCCAATATGCTGTAAAAGTTATATCTTTATCGCCAAAAGTTTGGGGTATATCATAACCATAATCCCAATCCCAAAATTCATAACCCACTCTTGCAGGATTTGCAGGAACAGTAACAGCCGCTCCATATCGACCTTTTACTACAACATTAGCAGTAGAACCATTCCAGTTTCCACCATTTGCAACAAATGTATAAGTTATGTTTTTTCTATCATAATAGACATTTAGAACAGTACTTCCGTCAGCTGCAACAATTACAGATGAAACAGGTTTTGGCGTAAAGCCAGTTTTTTCTGATGGAACATCTGTTACTTCTTCACCAGCCGTAGCATCCATTGTATATACTTCAGCTTTTGTATAATTATTATCAGAAATATTTTGTTCCCAATAAATGATTTTGTATGTTGTAGTTGCACCAAATTCCCAGCTGGCATTAAAAGAAAGATCTTTCTCGCCAAACTCATACGGTATAGTTTTATCCCAACCTTCAAAATAATAACCTTTACAAGAAGGCTTTTCTTCTGTAGGTACTGAAGTTTCATAACGGCCGCTTACAACTTTTGTTTTAGAACCGTCGGCAAAATGCCCATCTCCTGCATTAAAGGTATATTTTATTATTTTTCTGTCATAGTAAATCTTTACAATAGTTGAACCGTCAGCTGCAATTGTTTTCTGTTCAAATGATTTAACAGTAAAACCTGCATAATCTTCAGCAGCTGCTTTTGTCTGTTCGCCTGCTTTGCCGGTCATTGTATCACTAGAATCAAATGAATAGTCATCATCGTAACGATTCTGCTGCCAGTGTTCTACTCTATACTCAACCAGGTTGTTTTCATCTTCATTTGAATCTTCCCCCTGCTCATTCCCTTCACCTTGAGATGCACTTTTTTCCCACTGAGCTGCAAAGGTTTTATTTTCTGCCCCGAAAGTTTGAGGAAGAGTTTTATCCCATCCGATAAAATCATAACCGTTTCGTTCCGGATTTTTTGGAAAAGTAACGCTGGCACCATAAAGTCCGTTTACAAATGCAAAGTCCAGAGAACCTTCAAATTTTCCGCCGTTTGCAAAAAAAGTATAGCTTATTGATTTTCTGTCATAGTAAATCTTAATAACAGTAGTCTTGTCCTTTTCAAGCTTTACCTGAGAAAAATCTTGAACTATAAAGCCTTCATAATCCTGAGCAGTGGCTTTTGTATCGGAACCAGTCATACCTTTTAAGGCTTCTGTTAACTTTGGTTCAGTTTCATAGCCATCGCCGCTAACTTTTTGCAGATAATGCGCTACAGTATAAGTCACTTCAACTTCTTCAGGAACTAACTGAACTGTCTGATGATCACAAGCTGCAAAACCAAAAAAAGAAGCAATCAGCACAATAAGGCCGAATGCCTTTGTGAGGAATTTTACATTTTTCATAATAAACACCTTTTTTTATATATATTTTTTTAATTATTTTTTACCAATTATAAAACCAATACGTATTAAGTATTGTTGTATCATTTATTGTCATGTTTGCTCTATCAGGCTCACTTCCACGGTAATAAACATTAACAAGCGGACAATCTTCGAATGCCCCCTCATCTATTAATGTCACAGAAGGATATATAAAAATATTTGATAAGTTAGAACATGATTTAAATGCATTTTTTTCAATACTCAGAAGAGAATCAGGGAACCATATAAATTGCAAACAAGAAACATCCATAAAACAATTTTCTGGGATACTGTACAATTGATAGCAATAAGAACCTAAATCCAGATTGATTAAATTATTTGTATTATAATACTTCAAGGCATAAGCAATCTGTTCAAGATCTGGATTTGAATCAAGTATTGTAACTTCAACACTCATATTATTTGCCGGAACTTTTGAAAGAAGTCGCCATAAATTATCTGAATGTACTGTACGTTTTACATAAAGCATTTTTGTTATAACAGCATTTGTATATTCAACACCATCATAATAATAACTATCCTGAGTAACTTCTTCTTGACCTGTATAGATGTAATCAAATTGTAATTCAATTGGCATAATATTATTCACAGGATTAAATATCATGGTATGATCATCCCATAATTCATAATCGTCGGAAGCATCAGCATCTAAAACCCAATACTCTAAGAAATGACCATTTGGTAAAGCATTGTATTTTGCATAAAGATAGATATTATCAGTCAGAATATCGCCAACATAAGCCCTGCGCTCATAATTACCATCATAATACCAGCCGTCAAATACGATATTATCATAATAACTATAAATTTCAGGTTCTGGGAGCAAATCAGAAGTTAGTACGGAACCGTTACCTACCACTTTTTGATCAGGCGCATCAGCAGCACTATATGTTTCATAATTAATGTGAATATATATTAATTCCCATTTTGCATAAAGATAAACATCATCAGTTATCAAGTCACCAACACAAGCTTCTCTTGTACAATCCCAATCATAATACCAGCCGACAAACCTGTAATGTTCATAACCAGAGATTGGAGTAAGGGTTGGTAAATAATCAGAAAGCATTGATGAATTGATTTCTACATTTTTCGGTTCAGGTAAATCTGCGAAATTGGAAGTATAGCCTGTAGAATAATAAATGTTATAAGAATTTTTTATCCATTTTGCATACAACCAGACATCATCTGTTATAGCATCGCCGACACAAGCCTCTCTTGTACATTCCCAATCATAATACCAGCCGACAAAAATACAATTTTCATGATCAGAATATGGTATAAGGGTTGGCAGATATTCAGAAAGCATTATTGAATTATTTTCTACATCTTTTGTTTCAGGCATATCTGCATAATTTGAAGTATTGCCGGAGCTATAAAATATGCGAATATACTTCTTTATCCATTTTGCATAAAGAGTGATATCTGTATTTACTTCATCACCCACTTGAGCTGGTCGGGTACAATCATAATCATAGTACCAGCCCATAAACTCACAATTATCATGCTCTGGATACGGATAGAGTTCTGGAAGATAATCTGATGTTAAATATTCTCCAGCTTGAATAGATGTGTTTTCTGGCATATCTGAATAATAAGACCATGGAACAGTATAACGAATCATACAATATCCATCATATCTTTCTTTTGCATATAAAGTTATATCTGATTCAAGTACATAACCTTCGGCAGGAGTATTATAATCTGGATCGAGGTACCAGCCCAGGAAACTGTAATCGCCAGAGCGATAATTCGGTTGCGGCAAATTAATACTAGAAAGCTTTGTCCCTAAGCTATATTTATCACTATATATTCTATGATCATAATAAGAATTATAATTATAATATTTTTCTAAATAACCATATTTCAAATAGAAAGAAATATAAACATTAGCATTCTTCCACTTAGCATAAATCGTAATACTTTCTTCAATAACATCGCCAACTTCGACTTTATCTAAGAATTGTTCATCATAATACCAGCCAACAAAGGTTTGCTCTTCTTCATTATCATAATAATAACGTACACCATTAGAATAGTAATAATTTTCACTTTCTTTTGCTGTGTATTTTACAGTTGGCAGCATTTCTTCGGTAATAACATCGCCCTTTTGTACAGGTATGCGGACTGGAGTTTTTCCATATTCTGTGTGATAAGTAAGATATAATGGAGGAGTTAATTCAAGCTTTTTATTTAAAAGGTCTGCAATAGAAAAACCGCAGGATATACATAAAAGAGAAAATGCGATAATCACTATTGCAAACAAATGCTTTTTCATAATCGTTTTATTATAATTCATTACAGGCAGATTTACAATAAAATAGTAATACTCTTACATTCAGGGATTATAACAAGCTGATGATTTTGAATCTGAACGCGCACGGTGGATGAAGTTTCGGTTGTACAGTTATAAAAACCATCGGGCGGGAATATTTGTGTGGAGTACCCCTGCTCTCTTATTTGTTCAATGTCAATCTGGTATGGACGGTCAAGCAGTTCTTTGGCTGTATTAAAAAATCCTTTTTGAATCATTTTACGGATATATGAAGAGCTTACACGTTCTTCGTTGCCATCGGCTTCGGTATAATAAACAGGGTCTACAAATGCAAAATCTACGTTGTTTTGCTGTGCCCAATATTTGATTGCCTGCGTGTCGGTAGCGCCTTTGTATCCGCATCTAAAATCAATTCCTTCGGCAACAAATTTCATATTTAAGCTTTGATGAAGGATATTCAAAAAATCAATACCCTTGAGGCTCGAAAAATCCTGTGTAAAATCTACTATAAAAACAAACTCAATTCCAAGCTCTTCAAAAAGTTCAAGCCGCTGATTTATTGTTGAAATGTCTCCGGTGTAATCATCCGAATGTTTATATGCAGGTAAAGGTCTTGAAAAGGTTATGAGCCCCGGAACAATACCGCGTGCAGAACAGTTTGCAGTAAGTTCCTTCAAAAGGAACCTGTGCCCAAGATGAAGGCCATCAAAGCTGCCTACAGACAGACCTGTTCCCTTAGCAAAAAAATCAGTTTGAGAAAAGTTTTGTAATTCGTTTTGATTCCACTCAAATACTTTCATAACCCGACTAATCCCAGAATGTAAAATTCGGGATGGTGAACGCAACACCTATTTTAGCATAAGGTGCCGGGTCAATATCGTCAAGTCCTAAAACGCCGCCTTCTACAGTAAAGCACCAGAAATCTTCCATAGGAATATCAATTCCAACGGCGCCCTTATAACCAAACAAGGCATCTGAGTTTTTATATCGTTCGTGATCAGAATAAGCAGGACCAGCGCCACCAAGCATATAGATGTTTATAGGCTTGCCAGGTATTCTTGGTCTAAAATTTATTCCTATATCAAAGCTTACAAAAGCCAATTCAGAAGGAAGATTCCTTTCTATACCAACTTTATCTGGAATAGAAAGCCAGGAATAATCCATCTGCATAAACATAAAGGTTGTAAGCGGAATAGAACAATATCCTTCGAGCTGAATTCCAGAATCGGTATCATCCATGTATTCTTCAAAAATAGCGCGGCCTATATTAAATCCAAGATTAAATCTTGCGCCACCATTTTTTGTCTGGTCATAAATGAGATCAATGTTTTTTCTTTTTTTTACTTCCTTTCCTGTTTTTATGCCCTCTTGACTTACAACAGTTTTTGTCTGGGTATTGTCTTCAGAGAACCCATCATATGTTTTTGAAGACGAAGCAACCGCACCTTTGTAATAAGAAATATCAACAGTTGGATTTACCGAAAATCTGTAAGAGGATTTTGCAGGTGTGATTGTCTGAACAACTTTACCGGTGATTGTATCTATAAAACGGAACTCATATAAAGTCATTTTATACATAGAAGGATAATTATCTGGCATTGCATCAATAGAATAATCAACCTCGAGAGTTACTGCAGGAACCTTACGGCGGAACATATAATCATAAAGGTCAACAGTATCAAGATAATCATTCCAGTTATTTGTGTTACCGGCACTTGGTGTTACAGGATTTTTACCGCTTACATTACTGTAGGCAATATTTGCATTCTGTCCAAAAATCTTTACGTCGTTTATATAAAGAGAAACTGTTGTATCCCATTCATATTTGTCGCCGGCGTAGTTTCCAATATCAAGAATGCGGGCATCTTCTATAGAAGAAATTGTACGGCGAACACGAAGCTTTGCAAGGTCATTCTGGATATCATTAAAAAGAGAGTCTTCCTGAGCTGTAGTTTTTCCCTGTATTGCAGCAAGATCTTCAAGAGCCTTTGCTTCAATTTCTTTACGGATTTCAAGCTTGCGTTCTTTTCTAAGCTGCTGAACTGCAGGAAGGATTTTTCCTTTTGAATCTGTTTCTCCATTGCGAAGAGGTTCTGCATCAATTGCTTCGCAGCGTGCTTTATATTCATCATTTGCAGACTGCTTGATGAATTTTTCCTGATTAAGAACACTGTTATGAATATCAAGCATTGCCTGTTTTTTAGCTTCTATTATTGCAATCTGATTATCTACAGAAAGCGAATCGATTTTTTGCTGACGTACAAGCTTTGCCTGTTTTTCGGCAAGAGCGGCTGCCTGTTCAATTTTTTCACGCTGTGCGGCTGTACGGGTTTTCTGCTGCTCCTGGTCTTCCAAAAGTCGCTGCTGCTGAAGTCTCAAGCGTTCAAGTCGTTCTGCTGCAATCTGCTTCTGCTGTTCGGCAAGTGCTTTTTCGGCTTCGAGCTTTGCTTTGCGGGAATCGGCATCGAGTTCTGTAGAAAGAGAAACTTCTTTAAGCTGTTTTTCAAGTTCCTTCTGCTTTTTTTCGTATTTGCTAACCTCTTCCTGAGTCATCGAAATCTGATCTTTTTCTGACAAATCCTGACCTTTTAAAAGAACATAAAGGTCTATTGCAGAAAGTTTAATTCCAATATCATCGCAGATTTTGACAGTTACTTTGTTTACAGAAGAGCCGGCACCTTCAAAAAGCTGTACAGCTTCGACTACGCTGTCTGTTGTAACAGAAGAAAGACGAACACCTGTAGTAAGATTTGTTACGCTTGTAGAAAGAATGTATTTACCGTTTGCCTTTGTGATGTTTGAAAAAACACCAATTTCGGCAGAAACAAGCTTTCCAATTTCAATGCTTGTATTCTGATCGTGTGTAAAACTTTCGGCATTCTTCTGGATTTTTTTGATTTGTTCTTCGTTTTGAACATCCACAAGTTCATAACTTGTATAGTCGTTAAAATTAGCCTCGAGTCTGCGCCTTACAGAAGAAGGAACCCAGTTCTGTTCTTCTGGAGCCAAGCCTTCTGCAGTTGGATTAAAAATTGCAATCCTTTTTCCAGCGGCAGTTGCTGCAAATGAGACACTTAATAAAACAATCAAAAACACCCAAATCTTTTTCATACTGTTCACTCTCTATTTATTCAAGCCAATAATTGAATTAAAATCGGCGGCAAGCTCCTTTTTCATAAGGTCTGCAATACCGTCGCATGCATTCTTTTTTGCTTTTGTTTCGTTATATGATAGAATTCTGTCCAGTTTATTTTCATAAACATACAGAGTTTTATTCTCCGATTTTACACTGAGCTTTACAGAAGGATTATAAACAAAAAGCTCATCCTCCTTTACTTCGTTATAAAGTACATCAGTTTCTACTATATAATTGGATTTTTGTGCATTGTCACTTGTTGTAAAGCCAAGCTGTGAAAAGATGCTGTTCACTGTTGACGAAACTGTTCCACCAAAATCTCCGTTTGTTTTAATGCACATTATGCAGTTGTTCTTTTCGTTTTGAACAAGTCCTGGAATAGAAGCAATAATTTCCCTGTCTTCACCAAAAGCTTTGTCTGTGAGCGGTTTTGAAAACATTGTTGCTTTATAAAGACTTCCCAGGAAAACTTCAGAAGCCATTTCTGTCTGATTGTAGATTTTTATGCGTTCAAGCGGATCTGTAGTTTTAGCCACAAGACCAAAAATGCTGTAAAAGGAGTTTTTATTGTCGCGGACAATAGGTTCATACTGATTCCATGCATCTTTTCTATTAATATGCGCACAGCAATACCATTTGTTTTCGCGTTTCAAAAAATAAGGTTCTTCAGTTTCAAGCGCAAAAAGCTCCAGATCAGTAGAAGTAACAGTGCTTGATTTTATTGTACGTTCAACCTTTGTAAGATCATTTGAAGAGTTATAAGTAAAAGTCTCCCCTTCTACAAGCGATTTAACATTAGTATTAAAATAAGAAGCCAACTGCGCAATAGCATTATTCCGAGCCTCCGCCGCAGTTATCCCCGTCCCCAGTTGAGCCAAATAAGTACTATCCGGAAAAACTGTTTTTTTATTAGTAATCCATTCCGGCTCCGGAATTTCATTTTTTTGCGTCGAGGCACATGATATAATTAAAAAAATTGAGAAAAAAAGTATTAAAATGTGCGATAAATGTATTTTATTTGCATGCATACATATATATAATAATTTTAATGAGTTAAAGATACAATAAATTCTATAAAATTAATTGAAAAAGTTTTGGCCCGTAGTGGAAAAATGGCTGGCGACTGCATCTGAACTTTTTGGCGCTTAGCCACAAAAGAAAGTTGAGGATTTGCGAAGCAAACCGCAAACTTTCTTCAAAAAAAAGGCTCAGCGAGCAGGCGTCAGACATTTTTACACGAAAGGGCCAACACTTTTTCCTATAAAATTTGTTGACATTTATCTTTAATGGTATTAAAATTATTAAGTATAATTAAATTTTTTGTGACGGAGGATTCTTTTATGGCAAAAAAAGAACTTGACTGGGGCAACTTGCCTTTTGGTTACATGGAAACAACAAAAAGCTTTGTTTCTAACTGGAAAAAAGGAAAATGGGATGCTGGAAAGCTTACTACTGACCACACCGTAACAATTAGTGAATGTGCAGGAGTTCTTCAGTATGCACAGACTTGTTTTGAAGGACTTAAGGCATATACAACAGAACACGGTGACATTGTTACCTTCCGTCCTGATTTGAACGCAGAACGCATGGAAAATTCCTGCAAGCGTCTTGAAATGCCTGTATATCCTAAAGATAAATTTATTGAAGCAGTTCTTAAGACAATTAAAGCAAACAAAGAATGGGTTCCTCCTTATGGAAGTGGCGCTACTCTTTACATTCGTCCATATATGTTTGGATCAAACGCTGTAATTGGTGTAAAACCTGCTGATGAATATCAGTTCCGTATTCTTGTTACACCAGTTGGACCATATTTCAAAGGCGGCGTAAAGCCAATTAAAGTTCGCCTTAGCGATATGGACCGTGCTGCTCCTCATGGAACAGGTGATATCAAAGCTGGTTTGAACTATGCAATGAGCTTGCACAACATCGTAGATGCACACAAATGCGGATACGCAGAAAACATGTATCTTGATCCTGCAACACATACATATCTTGAAGAAACAGGTGGAGCAAACATCATCTTTATTACAAAGAGCGGAAAGCTCGTTACTCCAAAATCTGATTCTATTCTTCCTTCAATCACACGCCGTTCTTTGCTGATTGTTGCAAAAGAATATCTTAATATGGAAGTTGAAGAGCGCAAGATCAACAAGAATGAACTTGGAAAGTTTGTAGAATGCGGTCTTTGCGGTACTGCAGCAGTCATTTCTCCAGTTGGCCAGATTGATGACCACGGAAAGAGCATCATCTACAACGACGGAAAACCAGAAATGGGTCCAAAGCTCAAAGAAATCTACGACACTTTAACAGGTATCCAGATGGGTAGACTTCCTGCACCTGAGGGATGGATTTACACTATATAATCGCGAAGGGATTACATAGTGTAAAAAAGAGTTAGTCAAGGCCGAAGAGCGAACGAATGTGAGCGTGCCTTGACAAACTCTTATAACAGATCCAATTTCAAAAAAAGGCACGTTCTAAAAAACGTGCCTTTCTTATTTTAAAAGAGAAACCTTACCTTCCCCCTTCTCTTTCAAGCCTTTCATAATATTGTTCAAACGGATATTCACTACTAAAAAATCGCAGACTGGTTTCGGAATGATTTTGTCTTAAATCTTTTATTGGGACTGGCCGAGGCATTCTGTCTGTTGAAATTTCTGAATCTTCAAATACCTGCCACAAAATTGGCTTTGATAAAGTTCCGTCCGGATACTGTTCCTGTTCTACCATCAGGTATGAGCTTTGCGAAGTAACATAAAATTCTTGTGCAATAACATTTTCATCATAACCAAAATGTCTTGTCTCAAAGCTTTTTACAGTTCCATCATAGCCAATTAATAATTCATCTACAGAAACTCTTCGCTGAGTATTTAAATATAATAATCCGGTAAAACGAATTCCATCATCAGTAAACTTTATTGTTTTAGGTTCAAATGCATTATTGCAAAAATCAATTGTACCAGGAAGCTCACCGCCAAAATGAAAATTTCCTTTAGTATCTATATTTGTCCAATTTATAACAAAGGGGCCTAATATACAGTTTTCGGGAAAGATAACCTTACCCCTTGATATTTCATATTCATCAGTATCGCTGTTAAAGTGTATAAGACTTTCTTTAAGACCAAAAGCTGCTTGTGCAGGCTGAACACGAGTGTTTCCATACATAAAATATTTTTCACCTTCAGGTCCATACGGTCTGCTATAAACATATTTTCCATTTTTTGTTGAGACATCTACTTTTAAATAATGCTCATTTGCTTTTGGAAATCTAGATAACAACACTAATGAAAAGTCATTATAATCATAATAATAATTCAGGATTTTATCATCCGGTAAAAGAAAACCTTCACCTTCTCCATATTCATCCTTCCAATCACAAACATCAGATTCAAGATATGTATTATCGCTCCCATAACTCAAATACCAGAGCTTTTCAAAAGGATATTCATGATTATTGTGAGTTAAGATTACATCGTCAAACCAGTATTTCTTTCTGCCTTTTGACTGCATTGTAATTGATCTTGCAGAAAAAATATCTGAACCATTTGAAAAATTAAAAGGCTCAGCAAACGAAGCAATAAAAGCAAAATCAGAATAAACTATTTCATGATTATTTGCCTTAACATAAAGATTTAATTTCGGAATAGAAATCTCGCCATTAGCGCAGATTACATTATCTTCATTATACATAATTGAATTTAGATTTACAGAAACATCAAAAACATCATAAGTTGCAAGCTTGAGGCTTTTTGCCAGTGAAGACGAAGAAGTCAATATATTACCCTGCATATCTACGGTTATCTTATATGTAGCAAGATTTTTTTCTCCAAAAATATACGGAACACCTAGATCTGCTTTATTACATTTAAGAATGTATGAATCTTCACTTTTTTCCAGAACGGCTTTATCAAGAAATAAATAAAGCTCTTCATTGTAATAAACAGAACCGTCGTAATCTGAATAACCGCTTTTAAAACTACCATCGCGGTTCAGGGTAAACTTTTTAAAATACAACTCCCCCCCCTTTGTTTCATCGCCAAAGAAGAATTCTGCCTGACATGAAATCGAATTACCTTTTCTTTTGAGTTCAGAGATTTTTATTGTATACTCTTCAAACTCAAGTTCAGTCTCTTCGTCAAACTGGGGCGCGTCAAAATCAAAATCTGTAAATGGAATTGAAAATGCGGGGGTGATTAGAAAGAATGCTAATAAACAAAATAAAACTCTATTACATAAAAACTTTTTCATGTAATAGAGTTTATTTTATATCTTATTTTTCGTCTACGCCATAAGTAGAGCCAGAAGCACTACCACGTGGCTTAGGATTTGGATTTGTTCCCTTGCGCAGGAAGGCATCTTTATAGCCGTATGCCTTGAAGCGCGCAAGAACTGTTCCGTATTCATCAAGAGTTACAGGACCAACAAGTACCTGCTTTGTTCCCTTTGCAGTTGGAACAATTGTTATAGGATACTTCTTGCCGTACTTGTTTACAATTTCAAGAATATTTGCATCATCACGAAGAGTTGCAATCTGGATGTAGTACTTATCTGCTTCGAGTTCATCAAGGCTATCAATCATAAACTTGCTGTAGCTTGTTTCGTTTCCAGATGAAGCCGGCTGAACTACTACGTTATTGTTTACAGTAATTTCTGGAACAACAACCTCTGGAACAGGTTCCTCAATTACAGGTAGAGTGCTTTCATTGTTGAAAGAATCAATTGGAGGTGGCAAAGCTTCAACCTCTTCTTCCTCTTCTTCTTCATACTCTGGAGGATTTTCATCAGCAGGAACAAGAACTATTGCATCGTATTCTTCTTCATCTTCAAGAACTTCTGGTTCATCGCTGATTTCTTCTTCCTCTTCGATTACTTCATCCTCAGGTTCTTCTTCAATTTCTTCTTCCGGCTCTTCTTCGATTACTTCTTCCTCTTCAAGAGCTTCTGGTTCTTCTTCTACAAATTCTTCTTCAAGATCTTCTTCCTCTGGAACCTCTTCTTCTACAGGAGCTTCTTCTTCCGGTTCTTCTTCTGTAGCGAATTCTTCTTCTTCAAAATCTTCGCCTTCATAATCAGATTCTTCTTCGTAAGGCTCATCTACAATTTCTTCATCTTCGATTGGGTCTTCCAAAGGTTCTTCTTCGATTATTTCTTCTTCAATTGGCTCTTCTAATGACTCTTCTTCAACAGCAGGTTCTTCTTCTGGTTCTTCAACCTCTTCTTCTACAGGAGCTTCCTCTTCAACTGCTTCTTCAGACTCTTCTTCTACAGGAGCTTCTTCGTTTTCTTCTTCGAAATCTTCAATACCTTCATCTTCAAAAGCCTCTTCAATAACTTCTTCTTCTGCAGTTTCTTCTACAGCAGGCTCCTCTTCCGGTTCTTCTTCAGGCTCTTCCTCAACTTCTTCTGTTGAAGGAATAGTTTCAAACTGCTCAGGTTCTTCTTCTTCAGGAAGATCCTCAATTCCTTCATCACTGAATTCTTCGTAGATTACAGGCTCTTCTTCTTTTACAGGAACTTCTTCTTCCTCTGGAACAGGAGTTTCTTCTATAACTTCAGGAGCCTTTTCTTCTACAGGAGCGGCTTCTTCTTCATAATATTCTGGGAGTGTCTCGTCATCAAAATATTCGTATTCAATAACAGGTTCTTCCTCTACAGGTTCTTCATCTACTGGCTGAGAATAGATTTCTTCTTCCGGTTCGGTTGCAGGAATTGTTGTCTTAGAGCTATAATCTGGTTCCTGCCATTCTTCTTCAACAGCAGGTTCATATACAGGAGTTTCGTCAGCTGGTTCCGATTCGTAAACTGGAGCAGTTTCAACTGGCTCTGGTTCTTTTACAGGTTCGTAAACTGGTTCAGGCTCTTTTACAGGCTCATAAACAGGCTCTTTTTTAGCAACTGGCTCCGGTTCTTTTGCAGGAGTTTTCTCTGTGTTGTTTGAAGCAATTACAGCAGAACCATAAACTCTTTCATCCTGATTTGAGCGCTTTGTGATTTTTACGATGTTATTTGTATTTCTGCTAATTCCAATTGCATCTGCAGCTTCTGGAGAAAGCATAATTGCAACACCTTCAGATGGATCAAGGGCACCAATTACGAGAATATCGATTGTTGCATCACCTGTGATATTTGTTACGCTGATAATATCACCAGGGAGATAGCCTACAGTCTTTGCAAAGAGTCCTTCTGGGAATACTCCCGGCTCAACTACAACGGCTCTACCATCCAGAGACGGGCTAAAGGATGCCAGTACAAGACATCCTATTATTATGAATCCCAGCTTTGATATATTCTTAAACACTCTGTTGTTCTTCAATTTATTTTTCATAGCCGCCCATCCTTATGCTTTAGTAGATTTCAATATTTTTGAAATCTCTGATATTAGTCTCGAAGAAACACTCCGCAAGCCTTTTTCATCAAACGCTTTGACGGAACTTTCAAATTTACTCTCTTTTATAGTCTTACCAGTCGACACCGAAGCAACCGACCAGTCAATTGTATGAAGTGAATTGGTATAATAAAGCTTGATTTGTACAAAGAAATCAGAAGACCCCTCATAAGCATCACCCATTGCCTTATTAAAAAGTATCAAATCATCGCTTGCAGAGCATGAAACTGCTGCAGGTGAGTTTGTAATAATATATCCTGTTTCAAAAAAGCCGTTCAAAAGCTCGTCTTCAATAACAAGAGAGTCTTCAGAAACAGCGTCTGTCCTGTCATCATGCTGAACAATCTGCAGCTGAATCTGCTTAGCAAAACAGAAGTTAGCACACAACAAAAGACCAGCAAAAAGGATTATATGTTTAATTTTCCCCATAATTACACCCCATAAACACACTATAGGTTTTATACTTGTTTTTCGGTGTTTATCATGGGTGAGTTTAGTTTTTTTTAAATAAATCTTTTTCGCAAATATTATATTAAAATAGATTGAAAACAGATGGCGGAGCGTAATCGGGCGGCAAACTACATCTAGCGCTGCCGAGCGAAGCGAGATATATGGTTTACCATACAGCGCTAGCAGTAGTTTGCTGACACGATTACGCGGGAGCCAGCTGTTTTCTATATGATTGCATATAATATTTGCGAAAAAGCCTTTATTGTGATAATATTTAACAAAGGGTTGGGACATGGATAAACGTATCTATATAATTGGTGCCGGTTTTGCGGGACAAACTATTGCCAGTGATATCCGGCGAAAAAAAATATTCGGAAAAGTAAACGCCTTTCTTGATGATGATAAGAAAATCATCGGTACAACAATTGACGACATTCCTGTTCTTGGCCCGATTGACAGCGTAACATCAATCCTTTCTAACTCTGATTTAGACGAAGCGATCATTGCAATTCCTTCTGCTCCTACTGAGCGTATCCGTGAAATATATGAAACTCTTGTAAAAAACGGTTTTAGCCACATAAAAATCCTTCCTGGTATAAGTCAGGTAATAGAAGGAACTGCTCACCTTGTTCAAACCCGTGAAATTGATCCGCTTGATATTCTTGGACGAACACCAATTGCAATTTCTCTTAAAGAAAGCTTGAATTACCTTCGCGGAAAACGTGTTCTTATTACAGGAGCAGGTGGTTCTATTGGTTCTGAGCTTGCACGTCAGCTTTTGAGTGGTGGTGCTGAACGACTTTATCTTCTTGGACATGGTGAAAACTCAATCTGCCAGATTTTCCGCGAGCTTAAAGTGCTCCAGACAGAAGGTGTTGGCGAAAAAGCAACAGTTGTCCCGATTATTGGAGACATGCGCGACAGAGAATACATTGATTACATTATAAAACAAACAAAATGTAATGTAATTTTCCACTGTGCAGCCTACAAGCATGTGCCAATGATGGAAGAAAATCAGGTTGCGGCAATTGAAAACAACGTATTCGGCACAAAAAATCTTTTGGATGCAGCAATCAAACATCATGTTGACCGATTTGTTTTAATTTCCACAGATAAAGCAGTTGCGCCTGTGAGTGTTTATGGTGTTTCTAAAATGCTTTGCGAAAAACTCGTGCTTGAATATGCAAAAAAGGCTGATAAAGATCAGGCAGTAATGTTTGTGCGCTTTGGAAACGTGCTTGGTTCTC
>JBGVAV010000112.1:0-2382 GCA_045224915.1 Treponema sp. | reverse complement strand
AAACTTGACTATCAACAAATACTTTTAATCCTAAGTTTTCTGCAATATAACAAGCTAATGATTGTGCTAATTCCTCATCATTGTGAGAATACGATATAAAAATATCTGGTTGAAAAGTTGGAAACCAATCTTCTTGAATCTTTGAACCATCTAATACTTCTTTACTATTATCATTAAATACTTTTTCAATTGTTTTATTATATAGACTATGGTTATGGATTCTATTCTGATAATTGTTTCTTAACAATATCGAAGCAGACTTATTTATTGTTACATTGTAAGCTTTAAACACTATGTGGACTCCAAGAAAAAAACAATAATTACTATTTCTAAAACAAGGTTATCAAAAATCGATAAATAGTGCAATGGATATTGTGAATTTTGTTATATTTTGCCAATTGAAAAAGTAAATCGAATTTAAATTGCGTTTAGTTCTGCAAAAATAGAAATTGCATTTAGTCCTGCAATTCATTGTGAATTTTAAATTTTTATTAAGTCTTAGTCCTCCTTGATAAATAGCTTTACTACAAGTCTTATAAAGGAGGTCATCATGAAAAGTAAACATTTATGCTTTGATGACAGATTAAACATTGAGAAAGGGCTGAAAGAAGGCTGCAGTTTCAGAGAAATAGCCTCAAGAATAGACAAGTCCCTTTCGACCGTATCCAGAGAAATCAAGCTTCACAGATACTCTAAAGAACGCAATTTGTTCAACAACCCGAATATCTGCAAGCACAGACGTGACTGCAACAAGGCTGAACGATGTAATGGCAAAGGGTGTGACAGAAGCAGATGTGCCAAGTGCACTGTATGCAATAATCATTGTGACTATTTTGAGGAAATCGTATGTGTGAAACTACAACGTGCTCCTCTTGTATGTAATGGTTGTCAGACAAATCATTACTGCCATTTCAGCAAGTTCTACTATGACGCCAGGAAAGCCCAGAATGATTATGAAATAAGCCTGAGAGAAAGCAGAGAAGGAATAAACATGAACGAGGATGAATTCGTCAGGTTGAGCAATATCATCTGCCCTCTGGTAGATAAGCAACAGTCCATAGCCAGCATAGTTGAAACCCACAAAGAAATAGCATGTTCTGCAAGAACGATCTATTCATATGTGGAACAGGGACTTTTTCCAATCAGGAATCTGGATCTGCCAAGAAAAGTCAGATATAAAAAGCGCAAGACAGGAAGTGTAGAAAAAGCAGACCCTTCATGGAAAATCGGCAGGACATTCGATGATTACAGGGAATATAAAAGCAATCCCGAACATCAGATCACAGGGCAGATGGATACCGTTGAAGGCAGAAAGGGCGGCCATCAGAAAGTCCTGTTAACTCTGCAGAGACCTGATATGAAACTGATACAGGCTTTTCTTCTTGAAAGAAAGACACAGATCGAGGTAAAAAAGGCGCTTGACGAACTCGAACGCAAAATCGGCAGACTAAGATTCCAGAGACTGTTCCCGGCGATTATCACAGATAATGGCATCGAATTCCAGAACCCTGAATATATAGAAAACTCTGTTTTCGGTGGTAAAAGGACCAGAGTCTTTTATGCTGATCCTTATTCTGCTTTCCAGAAAGGTTCTATCGAGAACAACCACGAACTGATAAGAAGATTTATTCCGAAGGGGATATCATTCAATTCTCTTAATGATGAAACTGTCGCTGAAATGGTTAACAACATAAACAGCTACAAAAGAGCCTCGCTGAACTGGCTGTCACCATACGAAAAAGCGCAGATGATTCTCGGTTCAAAATTACTTAAAGACCTTGGACTCATAAAAATCAAATCTGATGATGTGACACTAAAACCTATTCTGCAAAAAGGAGAAAACCATCTCGACAACAACTTAAAAAATCTGGTCAGGAAGCACCTGAACAGAAAAAAATGAACCGTTAACAGTTGCGTTTACTCTTGCAAAACTTGAAGTTAGTCCTGCAATAATTCGATTTACTTCTGCAAAAGTTGCACTTAGTTCTGCAAGCTTGCGTTTACTTCTGCAAATGGGAATTCTTCAATATCTGTTACCAGAAAGGATTTTATATCGATTTTACAAAATTTAATCCTTATCGAAAAAGTTGCACTTAGTTATGCAAAAATCTGAGTGCAAGCATTTCTTTATGCCTAAATAACGTAGAAAATGCCTGCTTTTTTACTAAAAAATTGCATTTACTCTTGCAAAACTTGAAGTTAGTTATGCAAATTCCCGTTTTTATACTGTTTTTCAAAAAGTTGCATTTACTTTTTCAATTAACCAAGATAAGAATGAATGAAAATAATAGATATTTCATTCTAATTTTAAGGGAAATTCATTTGATATCAAAATTTGTCTATTATTTATTTTTTGTTTTTTATTTGGTTTTGATATTTTAT
>JBGVAV010000111.1:0-2793 GCA_045224915.1 Treponema sp. | reverse complement strand
TTACCCTTTGCAGGATATCCGATTCCTTCCCACCATACATCACCGTCTTCAGTAAGAGCACAGTTAGTATAGATAGTATTCTTTTCTGCAGAAATAAGAGCGTTCTTGTTAGATTCAGCAGATGTTCCTGGAGCAACTCCAAAGAATCCTGCTTCTGGGTTGATAGCGTAGAGGCGTCCGTCTTTTCCGAACTTCATCCATGCAATATCATCACCAACTGTTTCTACCTTCCAACCAGGGATTGTAGGAATAAGCATAGCAAGGTTAGTCTTACCACAAGCGCTAGGGAAAGCACCTGTAACGTATTTAACTTCGCCCTTAGGATTTGTAAGCTTAAGAATAAGCATGTGTTCTGCAAGCCATCCCTCTTCGCGAGCGATAACTGTTGCAATACGAAGAGCAAAACACTTCTTTCCAAGAAGAGCGTTTCCACCGTATCCAGAACCGTAAGACCAGATAAGGTGTTCTTCTGGGAACTGTGAAATATATTTGTGTTCAACATCAGCACAAGGCCAGATTCCACCGTCTGTTTCGCCATTATTGAGTGGCTTACCTACAGAGTGAAGACATGGTACCCAGTCGCCGTCTGTTCCAACGTACTGCCATACCTTTTCACCGGCACGTGTCATGATGTCCATGTTCAAAACTACGTATTCAGAGTCTGTAAGCTCAATACCGTATTTTGCAATTGGTGAACCGAGTGGACCCATGCAGAATGGAATAACATACATTGTACGACCGTGCATACAACCTGTGTAAAGTCCTTTCATTGTAGCTTTGAGTTCTACAGGATCAATCCAGTGGTTTGTTGGACCAGCATCTTCTTCCTTCTTAGAAGAGATGAATGTACGTGATTCAACACGTGCAACATCACTTGGAAGAGAGCGGAACAGGAAGCAGTTCTCTTTAGCCTTAAGAGGTGTAGCAAGACCAGCGTCAACACACTTCTTCATAAGACGATCATATTCAGCTGTGGATCCGTCAACAACTACAACATTGTCAGGTTCACACATCTTAACACATTCTTCTACCCATGCCTTAATACCAGCATGTTTAATGTCAGATACGTTCATTAAAAACTCCTTTATATATGTTAGCCTTTTCTAACAAACAAAAGTCCTTCGAAAAGACCCAAAATATACCAAATATAAATATAATGATTTTTTAGATATAGTGCAAGGTGAATTAGAATACTGTATCACCGATATTGAATCTTTCTTAAATATTGAATAATCTGGTCAAAAGTGTTATATTAATAGAATAAACTAGTAATATTTTAAATAATATAAGGAGTTCCTATGTCAGGACACAGTAAATGGGCCACCATTAAACATGCAAAAGGTTTGGCCGATGCAAAGCGTGGTAAGATTTTTACCAAATTCATTAAGGAAATTTCTATTGCTGCACGTATGGGCGGTGGAGATCCAAATGCAAACCCACGTCTCCGTACTGTAATCATTAAGGCTCGTGCTGCTAACATGCCTAAGGATAACATTGAACGTGCTATTAAAAAGGGTACTGGTGAAGATGGTGGAGCAGCTTACGAAGAATATCTTTACGAAGGATATGCACCAGGTGGTGTTGCTGTAATGGTTGAAGTTCTTTCAGATAACAAGAACCGTGCTGCAGCAGACGTAAAGAACATCTTTACAAAGAACGGCGGTAACCTTGGAACTTCTGGTTCTGTAAGCCGTATGTTCCAGCGCAAGGGAACAATTGAACTTGATGCAGAAAAGGTAAGCGAAGACGAAGTAATGGAAATTGCTTTGGAAGCTGGTGCCGACGATATCGTAAACGAAGATGGAATTATTACTGTAACAACAACTCCAGATGCTTTTGCTGGTGTTGCTGATGCTTTGGCAGAAAAAGGAATTGAAACACTTTCTGCTGACGTAGGAATGGTTCCAGATGCATACACTCCAGTTGATAAGGACACAGCTGCAAAGGTTCAGCGCCTCATCGACCGCCTTGAAGACAACGACGATGTTCAGAACGTATACCACACAGCTGAATATCCAGATGACTTCGAGCCTGAGGAATAGCGAGCAAATCCGAGCAGTGCGCAGGATTTGACGAGCGCGTCCTATAAAAGAAAATGCGAAGCATTTTCTTCTTACATAATTAGTAGAAGGCCTGTTTTTCAGCAGGCCTTCAATATTTTAAAAATCCAACCCCATATGTATCATAAATCCATATTGTATTTCAAACGCTTTTAGAGTCCAATCGCCAGTCCGATAAGTATCCTGCTTAATCTGGGCGCCGGCTTTTTTATATCCAGGAATAATTAGTGTTCCTGCGTAGACTGTCATACTGTAAGTTGAATTCCCAAAATTAAGCATTCCTTGTGGCACAATATCAAGTCCGATATTAGCTTCCATCTCCCAGAAATTTTTTGTTTCATATTTATAAGAATTAAACTCTGCTTCGGGTATTTGATTTGCAAGCTTTTGAAGTCCAAACGTTGCAATTCCTGTTCCAAGTTCAATGTAAGGTGTAATCCAATTTTGCGTAAAGGCAAGAGGGTATTCATATTTTACACCCGCAGTATTTATAAAGTAATCGCGTTCGTATCTATATTCCGACAGATTTACTGTATTTGTTTTAAATCCTGAAACATATTTGTTGTTAAAATAAAAAGAAAAATTGTGATAAGCTTTTGACTGAAGCTGATTTTCAAGAAACTCTGTGCCAATTATATGACTTACGCCTGTAAAATAATGAATGTCACTCTGCTGCCAGTTGTGAGCTTTCAAGCCCATAAAATCAAGGCTGATTGTTCCAATTCCAAACCGT
>JBGVAV010000110.1:0-37129 GCA_045224915.1 Treponema sp. | reverse complement strand
GCGGTTTGTATTCTGTCTTTTAAGTGCTTCCATATACTGATTCTGCGCACCAGAAAAGCGGCCTTCGTAAAGCTCAATTTCTGCAAGACCAAAGTGAGCATCTATATCATTCGGATATTTTTTAAGGATATTATTGAAGATTGCACGACCATCATCTATGCGGCCAAGAGAAACATAAACCATTCCCTTGAGATTCTGAATCTTCTGATTATTTTTTTCGTATTTTTCGGCATTATCAAGATAATTAAGGGCAAGATCAAATTCGCCAAGCTTATAAGAGCATTCTGCAAGCTTATACCAGGCATCGGTAAAGGCAGGATTTTCTGCAGTTACTTCAAGATAATACTGCGAAGCAACATAAAAGTTTTCATTCTGCTGTGCTTCCATTCCAAGATTATACTTATCAAGGGCACCGGCTCCAAAAACAAGGGCTGGTAACAAAAGGAGGCATACCGATAATACAAGTGTCTTCTTACTCTTCATCATCTTTTTGATTTTCATTGTTTCTGATTACCTTTATTACATTAATTCTATGGCCTTCCATATCCTGGACTATGAAATCATAGTTGTTCCAGGAAGATTTTTCATATTTAACAGGAACCTTTCCAAACAAATCAAATACAAATCCGCCCAGTGAGTCAAAATCTTCATTAGGAAACTGAGCACCAATAGTTTCGTTCAAATCATCAAGGTCTACGCGGGCATCGCAAAGCCATACGTTTTCATTTATTGTAATTATGTCTTCGCGTTCCTTATCAAATTCATCCTGAATATCGCCTACAATCTCTTCGATAATGTCTTCCATTGTAACAATACCAGAGATTCCGCCGTATTCATCAATTGCCATTGCAATATGAAGGTGATGACGTTTGAATTCTCTAAGCAATGAGTCTATGCGTTTGCTTTCCGGTACAAAGTATGGCTTACGTATTATTTTAAGCAAATCTACAGGCTGATTTTCTGCAAAGGTTTTAAGAAGATCCTTTACATAAAGCACGCCTACTACGTTATCAATAGAATCTGTATATACAGGGAAACGCGAATGACCGCTTGCAATGATTTTTGTAACAAGCTCATCCTTTGGAGTGTCTGAAGAAATAAAATCTACGTCAATGCGGGGAACCATAACTTCTTTTACAGAGGTTATAGAAAGGTCCTCTACACCCTGAATCATATCTTTTTTTTCTTCGTTGAGGATTTTCTGTTCAATTATGTCGTTTTCATCAGCGTTTTTTGCGGCTGTTTTCTTTTTGTGTCCAAACAAACTCATTTTATAATAATTTCATCCTTTAGTTTTTCAAGTATATTTTCCTGCAGAACAAGCATTTCACACACAGGAGCAAGGCCTTTTTCTATATGCTCTTCTCCGTGGTCCATTCCATTTAAATGAAGGAGTCCATGAACAAGAAGACGCTTAAGCTCTGCATTTGTATCTTCATTAAAATATTCGGCATTTACGGGCAATGTATCAAGGCTTATTGCAATATCTCCTACACATTTCCATTTACCCTCTTCATCCTCGTATTCTTCATCGTTTTCAAAAGATAAAACATCTGTAGGAGCGTCTATGTTACGATACGAAGAATTTAGCTCTTTTATATATTCATCATTACAGAACAGCACAGACACTTCTTCATTATCAAACCCAAGCTGATTTGCGGCAAGTAAAAGAAAGTCCTGAACTTTATCGAGCCATTCGGGTTCTTTTACACCCTCCTGAACCGAAACGAAGATTCTATTTGCCATTCTTTTCTGCCACCTTTTTCTTTTCTGCAGGTTTTGCTTCTGATTTTGCCTCTGGTTCTACAGGCTTTGTCTGTTCATTCTTTTTTTCTGCATCAGGATCCTGCTGATCAGGGTATTCAATACGGCTGTGATAAAAGCCTGCAAGAATCTGAACAAATGATTCCTTGATTTTTGTAAGGTCTCTATATGTAAGGTCACAGTTATCTAGCTGATGTGCTTCGATTTTTGCATTTATAAGAGTTGTAATAAATGTTTCAAGGCGAGGAATAGAAGGATTTTTTAAAGTATGACAGGCAGCTTCTACTGTATCGGCGAGCATTACTACACCACTCTCTTTTGTTGCTGGAGGACGTCCAGGGTAAGCAAAATCCTCTGGTGAAAGTGTCGGATCCTTTTCTTTTGCTTCATTATAAAAATACTGAATTACGCTGTTTCCGTGATGCTCTGCAATAACATCAATTATTACCTGTGGAAGGTGCATCTGGCGTGCTTTTTCAATACCTTTCTTTACATGACTCTTGATAATTGTTGTATAAAGGTTTGGATTAATGTCGTTTTTACGTTCGCTTTCGCCCTGCTGATTTTCTACAAAGTATTCACTCTGATCAATTTTACCAATATCGTGATAATAACCGCCAACACGTGCAATAAGAGGATTTGCACCAATTTCTCGGCAGGCAAATTCAGCAAGCTGCGAAACCATCATAGAATGCTGGTAGGTTCCGCTTGCAGTAATACACATCTTTTTAAGAAGCGCTGCATTTGTATCACTCAAATCCATAAGACGGAATACAGAAGCAGTATTAAGCATATATTCAAGCGGAGTCAAAAGTCCAAGTGTAAGAATACCTGACAAGAAGCCGTTACACAAAATGCCAGGAATAAGCTTTACATTAGCAGCAAAGGTCTCATTAAATACAACAATCAAAAGTACAAAGAAAACAAGGTCTGTCAAAGCAAGAATAATACCTGCAAACACAAGATCAATTCTTCGTTCTACCTTACGTACAATCGCAACAGAGCTTAAAGAAGTAGCAAGTGTAAACAGGAATGGAACAATATCCCAGTTACCGGAACCAAGAACTGCAAAAGCCATTATAAAAGAGAAAAGCGAGGCTGAATTCTGACCATAAAGAATTGTAATTATCATTGCAAATAGACTTGCAGGAATAATTATACAAAGCGCATAAGGAGTTGTACAAACAGGAAGCTTTGTTCCAAAAGAAGCCGCAAAGAAAAGAATTAAAAGGAATATTACCTGAAGCAGGGGTTCCTGAAGCTTGATTTTTCGGCCAAACGGCAACAAAGAAAACAGCAGGTAATACATTATAGAAATAACAAGCAGATACAAAAGCTTGTTTGCAAAGGCTCTGTAATCAATATACAAAGGAGAAGCAATCATTTTCTGAAGTTTTGCATATGCTTCTTCTGTAATCTCAAATCCTTTTTTAATGATTTTTTCTCCGGCAACAATTGTTACAGGATTTGCATCGTCAGCAGGAATGTTCTTTTCGGCAATAATTGTTCTGTCTGAAATCTGACCTATTTCAAAATCTTCTATAGAAAAGCTTGCTACAGTTTCGCTTGTTGTAATTTTTGCAAATACAAGAGCAGAAACTGCAAGATATCCGATTATGAGCAAAAGCAAAAAAGGATATTTAGTTTTAATATACTGGCCAGCCGAAGCAAAGAAAACCGCAACAGGATTCTTTTTTTCACTGGTCTTATTATTCTTCTGAGGTTTGTTTTTCATGTTCATAAGCCCTTACAATTTTTTTAACAAGACGATTTCTTACAACATCTTCTGCTGTAAGCTCCATAAAGCCTATATCTTCTATTTTATACAAAATACTAATTGAATGCACCAGACCGCTTACGTGTTTTTTAGGAAGGTCTGTTTGTGTCGGGTCGCCTGTAACAAAGACCTTTGCATTTTCGCCCATACGGGTAAGGAACATTTTCATCTGCGAAACTGTTGTATTCTGTGCTTCATCAAGAATGATTACTGCATTATTAAGGGTGCGTCCCCTCATATATGCAAGAGGTGCAACTTCTATTATACCCGCTTCTGTGAGCTTGCGTACAGTCTCAACGCCTATAACAGTTTCCATTGCATCTCTTATTGGACGCAGATAAGGATTTATTTTCTGTTCAAGATCCCCCGGAAGAAAACCAAGACTTTCTCCCGCTTCAACAACAGGACGTGTAATAATGAGCTTGTTCTTTTTATGAGTGAGAACCAGACGAAGTGCTTCTGCAACTGCAAGGAATGTTTTTCCACTACCGGCACTACCCGTACAAAAAACCATGTCTTTTGTCTGTAAAAGATTTATATATTCTGCCTGATGCTGTGTTCTTGGATAGATTTTTTTTACAGCCCCTGGCACTGTGATGGAAATTTCATCTGCATTAACTTTTTTTTGAGTATTAAGGACAGAAACAACTACATCTTCGCTGTTCATGCCGCCGTCATCAATTTCATCTACAATGCGGTCTATAATAAATTGAAATTTCTCGCAGATTTCTTTATCACTAGAGTCAATAGAAAGTTCATTTCCCCTCGTAAAAACAGATACCCCAAGACTTTCTTCTATGAGTCTTAAATTGCTGTCATTTGTTCCGCAAACACATGATATTATATTATTATCTGGAACAACTATTGTATATTCGCTCAAAAATTCCTCTATTATTATATTTTATATTGCAAGTTGATTCTGTGCAAGTATAAAAAGATTTAATTCAAAACCCACAAAGCTTTCTCATCTGCTTCTTTATATTCGTGTGTTAAATTTGTCTTGATACTCTGCATTGGGTTCCAGATTATACCAATTGAAAAATAAGGATCAAATACATATTTTTGTGCACCATTTACTCTTACAATTTTTGGCTCAAACTTACATGTCATGTTAAAATCCCAGTCGTGAAGCTCGTGGGTAAGAGACATATTAAGAGACTTGAGCTTAAAACCTGAAGTTTCACGGTTGCTGCGGAAGTTACTTTTGTCCTCCCATGCCCAGCCGTTTATACCATAAATACCAAATGATTGAACAAGGTCCATAGCCATTCTTGAAGCAAAGTTTGTTCCGTAGAATTCTTCATCAGAGAATTTACCCTGATCCTGGAAATACCAGTAAATTGAAGAGTTTCTTGAGGTTGCAGAGAATGTAAGCTTAAAGAAATTATTAATATTATATGTAATCGATGGAGAAATTTGGAAATATGAGTTTGTAGGCTTAATAAAGTCATAATTTATATTTGTACTTAAACCAGGTGTCCAGGTAATTCTGTTTAGCCACGAATAATGTGTTTTAGAAGGCAGCGAATATGATAATGAAGCAGAATAAGGTGTAAACTCTTTTTCTGTACGCTGAACATATCCTTTTTTACCTTCCGGACTAGGGTTATCTGTATACAAATCATATTTATATGTATATGAACTGCTGTATGAAACAGAAAGCTGCTTGTAAGAAAGTGAAAGCTTTAAGCTTTCGGCATGCTTATCCTTTTTTTCTGTATTATCATTATAAATGTAACTGAAGGACTCAGAAAACTTAAGAGTTGAATTAAAAAGATTTACCGACATTGACTGCTGCAAAGGATTATATTGAAGTGTAGAATCATCCTTGCTCTTTTCGTAAATACCAGTGTTGATATTAAAGTTTACATAAGGAAAAACAAGATTAAGCGCCCCTGTATATTTTGCAACCTGAGGTTTTAAAGTTGAAGAAAAAGTAAAGGTCTGTTTAAACTTAGAATCTAGCTCCTTCATACCAAGCGTAAGGCTAAGAGAGTTTACTGTAATACTTTCTACATCATCAAAATCAAGCCAATCTGTTTCCCATTTATCCTCTTCTCCATCTCCAACATACTTACGTCTGTAGAGCTTCATTGTATTGCTCCAGGTAAGTCCTGTTTCTGAAAAAGCCGGGATATACGCAAAAGGCATAATGCTTATTGAGTTTGTATTTGTAAGATTTCTTGTCTGCGCAGAATAATCTGCTTTTTTAAGGCTCTTTCTTTCTGTATCTTTATAACCGTCTGTATTAGGATGGTCCTGCCACAAAGGATCATAAGAAAGAGAGTTCTTCATAGAAAAGAAGCTTCCGCCATAACCAAGACTGCTTGTAAGAGAAACAGGAGTCTTTATTGTATACATTGTAGAACGGACTTTATCCCACGCAAAATCCTCTGGAGTTTTTAGATAAGTAGTTCCTGTGTTATCTGTTGAGCTGTATGCAATTTGAGTATTGATATTTGAGTTTACGCTGTAATCAAGCTTGTAGGTTAATCCCGAAATTGTAGTTGCACTTGTAGAAGTACTGCTTAATTCTGGCAAAACAGGCATTGGAAGAGTTGGCTTGTTTTGTTCTGCTTCTTCTGTATTTTCTGCAACTTCTACAGCAGGCTCAGTTTTTTCCTCCCCCTCATCTGTTTGTTCCTGAGCCTGTGCCTTTGCAAGCTCTTCTTTCTGTCGCTCTTCCTCTTCTTTTTCAAGCTGTGACTGAGTTTTTAAGTCATCAGGCTTTGAGAGTGTATTTGTAAAAGAAACTTTTTTGGCATCTGCAGTTACCTGTTTCAAAGGCCATTGGAATATAGTTCCGCTTAATGTCACAGTAGCATTTGCAGGAGTTATCTGACTTGGATAATAGAAGGAACGTTCTGGAGTAAAGCTTTTCCATTCCGGGTCATCTTCATATTTTTGATATTCTGCAGCTGTTTTATTTTTCTTTGTAGATAACAAGGATGCAGAATCCATCTGAAGAGTATTAACATATATAGAAGAATTCAATGATAATGAAATTGAATTAAGATATGGCTTTATAACAGAAGGCAAAGTTGGTGAATATGAAGAATTGAGCTTCCACACAAGATTACTAACCTGATTTGAAGTTGTTGTAGAAGTATCTTTATTAGATTCATTACTTACATCTATTAAATACGAAATCCAGTCCATCGATTCATCACGGGTTTTAAAGTCTCCGTAGAAATATGGATCTGAATAAATTGGCAGAGAAACAGAAAGCTTGAATGGTTTTGAAAGTGTAAAATCAAGATTTGCACCATAACGGAAGGGAAGCTTTATGCCCATGAAGTTTGATTCATCATAAAATGTATTTCCTTTGCTGGAAATTGCAGAATAGCTTGTACCGTTTTGGAAAACAGTATTACTAAAGCCTAAAAGAAAATTGAAATCAAGGTTTGTAACATAATTTTTTGAAGGGCGAAGTTTTCCGTCAATTCCAACAACGCCACCAAGATTTGAATACCAGTCACCAAGGATTTTTATATATGTAGAAGTATCGCCTGAATAACTTTTATCAAGATTATGAAGCATGAGTCCCTGGCGTTCCTGTTCCTTTAATTCTGTAGGGCGCATAAAGTTATAAACTGCTTTAAGAGACTCTTCTGTTGCCGATTCTGTAGAATCTGAAGAAGAGCTTGATGAACTGCTTGAAGAAGCGCTGCTTAAAGGCTTACGGCCTTTCAAATAAAAAGTAGTCTGAACATATTTTCCTTCGCGTGGCTTTGATCCAAATACAGGATTGTAAATAAGTTCATCCTTTGGATAGTAGAAAGCCGGAAAGTATAAAACAGGAACAGGACCTACATAAAGCAAAGCATTAAGGAATGCAAACTCACCGCCGGGAAGCAGCCATGTTCTTGAAGCATCAATATGCCAGTGAGGATCTGGTGCATCACAGAAGGTCAGGCTTGAGTTTTTAAATGCAATTGTATTGTTTTCGCTTTTTCCAAAAATATCTGAAAAAACTATAAGTGTTGAGCCAGATGGCAAGTTGAGCGCATCGCTTTTTGTCTGCACTACTCGTCCGTCGTCAAAGATACCTTCGAGTGTAGATGTATTCATAAGAAGCGATGTTGCAGTTGTTGTTTCGCCACCCGCAGAAGAGCTTTTTGTTGTAATTTCTACATTTCCTTCGGCATAAAGCATTTCTGTCTTACGGTCGTATGTAACTTTATCTGCTTTGATTTCAGAAACAGTGCTGCCCTTTGCAACAGATATTTCTACACTTCCTTCAAGGATAATTGAATCCTGAGAATCTTCGGAAGAATCTTCGTCATCTTTATTTTTGCCGCTTTTTTCATAAGTTGTCTGGCGGGCGTTTGTAATTGTTATTGTAGTTGTTTCTTCGGAGGTTGATTGGGCATATAGGGATGTCATACACAACAGAATGATTATTGAGAGAAAAAATGCCTTTATTAAACGTAGATTGCCGCGCTTCGCTCGCAATGACGAATGCTTTGTCGCTCGCAATGACGTCCTCCTAAATTAAATCCTGTAAAAATTCACCGGTGTGACTTTCTTTACATTTTGCAATTTCTTCAGGGGTGCCGCATGCAACTAAAGTTCCGCCGCGGTTTCCACCTTCAGGGCCCAAGTCTATTATATAATCAGACTGCTTTATTACGTCAAGATTGTGTTCAATCATTACCACAGTGTTGCCGTTATCTACAAGGCGCTGGATTACTGTCATCAAAAGCTTTACGTCTGCAAAGTGAAGACCTGTAGTTGGTTCGTCCAGGATGTAGAGTGTTTTGCTTGTTGCAGGGCGCGCAAGTTCGTTGGCAAGTTTTACACGCTGAGCTTCACCACCGCTGAGTGTTAGAGCATTCTGTCCAAGCTGAATATAGCCGAGTCCAACAGACTGAAGTGTTGCAATCTTTCTATATATATGTGGTATGCTCTGGAAAAAGTCGCAGGCTTCGTCAATTGTCATGTTGAGTACGTCGTTGATGGATTTTCCTTTGTATTCTACTTCCAGGGTTTCGTGATTAAAGCGTTTGCCGCCGCAGACTTCACACTGAATGTAAACGTCAGGCAGGAAGTTCATTTCTATTACAATTTCTCCGGCACCCTGACAATTTTCGCAGCGACCACCCTTTACGTTAAAGCTGAAGCGTCCCTTCTGGTAACCGCGTGCCTTTGACTCCGGCAGGCTTGCATAAAGGTCTCGGATTGCGTCGAATACTCCAACGTATGTTGCAGGATTACTGCGTGGGCTGCGGCCAATCGGTGACTGGTCTATGTTGATTACCTTGTCTACTGCCTCCACACCTTCTACACCGTCGCAGGCACCCACAGGATAGTTTGTCCGCATAATTTTGTTGCTTACTGCCGGGTAAAGAATGTCGCTCATGAGAGTAGACTTTCCGCTGCCGCTTACTCCAGTTATACAAGTAAAAGTTCCAAGCGGGATTTTTATATCTATACCCTTGAGGTTGTGTTCTCGGGCGTTGTGAATCTGAATAAAGTTACCGTTACCAGTTCGTCGCTTTGTCGGTATATCCATGCGCAGAGTGCCTGCTAAGTACTGGCCGGTAAGGCTTTCTTTTACTTTGGCTACTTCATCCGGAGTACCTGCTGCTACAATGCGTCCACCGTTTACTCCGGCTCCAGGACCTAAGTCTATGAGGTAATCTGCAGTACGCAGAGTCTGTTCGTCGTGTTCTACTACAATTACTGTGTTACCGTTATCGCGAAGGTTTAAGAGAGTGTCTATGAGTCGCTGATTATCGCGCTGGTGCAAGCCGATACTTGGTTCGTCAAGAATGTACATAACACCGCAGAGTGCAGAACCAATCTGAGTTGCAAGACGGATTCGCTGAGCCTCTCCACCACTAAGGCTTTCGGCAGAACGTTCCATCGTAAGGTATTCAAGGCCAACGTCGCGCAGGAAGCGCAAGCGGGCTCTGATTTCTTTAAGAATCTGGGTTGCAATCTGAGCTTCGCTTTCGGTAAGTTCAAGCTCATCAAAAAACTTGATTGATTCTGCAACAGAAAGCTTACAAAGCTCATATATATTTTTGCCACCTACAGTTACACCAAGTGCTTCAGGGCGCAATCGCATTCCGTGGCAGGCAGAGCATTCGTGAATTGCCATAAACTTTTCTTCTATATTAGCACGCATGCTTTCGCCCCAGGCTTCGCGGTAACGTCTTGTCATTTCGCGCATAACTCCGGGCCATGGACGGTTATATTCTGAATAACCTTCTCCGCTCTGCTTCTGGTAAATCCAGTGGAGTTTTTTACTGTCAGAGCCGTTCCATAAAAAGTCAAACTGCTTATCTGTAAGCTGGTCAATAGGAGTGTCTAAGGTAAAGCCTGCGGCATCGGCTACAGCGCTAAAAATGCTGCGGTTCCATTCGCTGGTCGGATTAAAAAATGGGAAGGCTGTCTGGTTAAAACTAAGCGACTTATCCGGAAGGATTTTGTTATAATCCCATTCCATTTTTTCACCAAGGCCTGTACATTCAGGGCAGGCACCAAAAGGATTATTAAAAGAAAAAAGCCGTGGCTGCAAATCCGGAATAGAAATACCACAGTCAGGACAGGCATTTTTCTGACTGAAGAAAACTTCAGTAGTTTTGTCGTCGTCCGGGTCCTGGCGGGTAACAATTACAATTCCGTTTGCATTTTTGAGCGCAATTTCAATTGAGTCTGCAAGGCGGGAACGAACTTCATCAGATTTTTTTATTCGGTCTACAACAATTTCAATCGTATGCTTTTTCTGTTTATCAAGTTTTATTGAGTCTTCCAGCTCTGCCATTACTCCGTCTATGCGGGCACGGACAAAACCGGACTTAATTGCGTCTTCAATAATCTTTGTATGCTCACCCTTTTTTCCGCGGATAACAGGAGCAAGAACCTGCATTTTAGTTCCGTCAGGCCAGGCCATGATTGTGTCTATAATCTGGTCTACGCTCTGTTCACGAATCTCTCGGCCACAATTAGGACAGTGGGCATGTCCGGTTCTGGCAAAAAGAAGGCGGTAGTAGTCGTATATTTCTGTGATTGTACCAACAGTTGAACGCGGATTTTTATTAGTAGATTTTTGTTCTATAGAAATTGCAGGAGAAAGACCTTCTATTAAGTCAACATCAGGCTTATCCATGCGGCCAAGAAACTGGCGGGCATAGCTGGAAAGGCTCTCCATATAACGACGCTGGCCTTCTGCAAAAAGCGTATCAAAAGCCAGCGAAGATTTTCCTGAGCCGCTAAGCCCCGAAATTACAACGAGTTTATTTCTTGGTAAAGTTACATCTATATTTTTAAGGTTGTGCTCACGCGCTCCACGTATAACAATCTTTTCTTCTGCCATAATCAGTCTATTATAGCGTATTTTCCACTTAGTGCAAACATAGCAAACATATAAAGACAGTTGTCGTAATAGCGGCGCTCGCCCTGACGCAGCGGAGTTTCCCAAAAGCGGCGCACAATTTTTTCAGCGGCAGAGGCAGTATCTGGCGAACAGGCAAGAGTTGTCTGGGCCAAAGTTGCGAGTAAGCCTACAGGATGCAGCGCTTTTTCTTCTGTTCCATCTGGCAGCAGCACTGGAGTTCCGTCAAGGTGATATTTTTTATAGTCTGCAGGGTCAATATCAGCAAAAAAGTTCACAAGATTATCAGCAATTTTTTCAAACTCAGGTGTATGACCGTGCCAGAGCGAGTCCAAACCAATATTTGCACCGGTTCTGTAAGCATCGCTGTAAAAATCCCCGTGATCCTGCGGCGGGCCGTAAGGATTTGGCGTACCATCAAAGTTTCCATACTCAGGGTTCATTCCAGTTACAGGGTGACATGCCTTTACAAGATACTCGCGGCTTGCTTCTTCCGCACGTTTCCAGAAAGCCCTATCCTCTTCATCAGCCCAGAGCGCAAAATAATGATAAAAATGCATAAGGTGGTAAGAAGGATCTGTAAAAGGACATGCAGGCACAAAAAGCACATAGCCATTATCAGCATTCCACATAGGATATTCCTGATGCAGACAGGTGTGCAAAATGCGGCGAGCCCACATAGTATAATTGTAAATGCTTTCGCCTTCTGCGTCCCCCCACTTACGTCCAGCCAGGAACAAAGCCATTGCAAAAAATTCTTCTCCATCAGGAGCCGGTCCCCACGCATTTTTCTTGCCGTCAGGACCAACAGACCAGGCAAAATATCCTTTCATGCGTCCTTCGCTCATATACATAAAGTCCATGGCAAACTTCCACATGCGATCAAAAATATCCTTTCGGTCCTGCATAACACACATCATCATGCCATAAGACATACCTTCGGTGCGGGCATCGCAGTTTCCTGTATCCATAAAATAACCTGTATCGCCAATTCCATCAAAATAAAAACGGCTCCAAGGCTTTTCAAAAATCTCTGAAAAAGTATCATTAACGCGCTTTTCAATTTCGGCAGCACTGTAGCCGTAGTCTAAAAATGTGTTTTTTACTGTACTCATAAGATTATTTTTGCATAAAAAACCTCCTTTGCCTAGAGACGCGATGTGTGCATTTGTTAGGATGCTAGAAACAACTAATCTGCTTAAAAATCCTCAAAAAACTCAAAAAAATTTTCAAACTCGGGAAAAAATCCCGAGTTTTTATTTTTTGGTGTGATATTATTATTGGTGGAGGCCGTTATGGATATTAACGAAATTGTAAACGTTATTAATCTAAAGTTCCAGGACAAACTTACAGGCTACCATTTTGAACATATCCCTCATTCAACAAAGGTAATATTTACTTTTAATGATAATTTTGATTTTATAAAAGACACAGGCAGAGTCCGCGAGCTTATTAAAATGGGAGCACCTGAGTTTTCTCTTGATGTTAAAATTACCGAACACAACATCTGTCTGATAATATAATAATGATGATATCTAAAGCAAAAAAAATTTTTTTTTCAAACTCGGGAAAATCTCCCGAGTTTTTTCATATCCCAGGAGGAATTATGAAACACTTAAATAAGCTTGTCATACTTTTTATGGCACTTGCATTTATGGCTGCTGCCATTACGGGCTGTAAGGGGGCTTTAACACCACAAGATAATACAACAATTGAAAGCATGACAATTGATGTAACCCCAGAAAACATTGTAAACACAATACTAACACTTCCTGCCAGTAGAACTCTTAAAGCAACAGGAAATTTTGATTCAACCACAATCAGTAATATTAATGCTGCCTTAAAAACTTTGTACCAGACTTCACCTTCTATTCTTGTACGCCTTGATTTGTCTGCTACAACGGGGCTGACTTCTATTGCAAACTTTGGTGAATGTAAAAACCTTGAAAAAATAGTTATTCCTAACTCTGTTACTAGCATAGGTTGGTACGCTTTCTCTGGCTGTACAGGTCTTACAAGCATTACTATTCCTGATTCTGTTACAAGTATTGGTTATGGTTCTTTCCAAGAGTGTACAGGGCTTACAAGCATTACTATTCCAGAGTCTGTTACTAGTATAGATAGCTGGGTTTTCTCTTACTGTACAGGGCTTACAAGTGTAACATTTAAAAATACAAACGGCTGGAAAGATTCTAATGGAAATCCTGTTTCTGTTGAAGATCCAGAAGCAGCGGCAACGTACTTAAAACAAGGAGCTGCATTAACACGCAGTAATTAACTTAAAAAATCGGAGAGAGTTTAAATATTTTTAATTCATTCGCCCACTGCCACCTGGAGCTTGCATAATTTAATTAGAAATCTTTTTATAAACCCTTCTAACCCCTTCGTACATGCCGTAGCTCAGGACGGCGCTCAGGAGTTTGTCGGTTATGTTTTCTATAAAGCCGGCAAGGTAGGTGGAATATAAAAGGTTGCGGGTTACAACGTAGATGCCCTGGACGGTGCATTCGGCATTCTGGCGGTTTACGCGGGCGCCAAAAAGAAGGTCTGCAATGATGTTGCCCAAAACGGCGTTGCTCAAGGCGCTCCAGACTCCGGCCCATAAAAAAGCGTCTATTTCGTAGGACTGGCTGCGTTCAAAAACCGGCAGACGGGCATTTTTTTTGTCTGCATGAACAAAGACAAGCCAGGCTAAAAAAGCGGTAATAATATGGCAGCTCATAAAGGGCAGCATGGTGTAATCAAACAAAAACAAAATGCCGTTAGATAAAACTGCGCACAAAATGCCTGGAATAAGACCGCACAAAGCTGTTACAGCAAAAGTCATTACAGAATCAAGATACAAAGGAAAAGTAATTTTTGTTGCAAGCACAGAACCAAAGCAGTTTACAAGCAGGGCAACAAGCAGCACACAAAAAGTAACAATAATATTTTTAAGCGAATAATCTTTTCTTGCAAAAATCATACAATAACTCCTAAGAATTTTGCGGCCTCTACAAGCTCAAGTCTGTCTTTTAATTTCATTTTTGAATATATGAGCGACTTTTTGTTTTGAATTGTTTTGAGCGATTTATTAAGTTTTGCGGCAATTTCTTCATCATCAAACTTTTGGGCAAGCAGTTCAAAAACTTCCTGCTCTTTTGTGGTAAGGGTCTGATAGTTTTTAAAAACGCTCTCGTTAAATCCGCCGGCAGAAGTACTGTTATTTTTGCAGATTATCTGGGTCATGATTTTTTGGGCATCCTTGCAGTAAAAAAAGTTACCGTCCTGTACAACAAGAAGAGCTTTTTCAATTTCTTCAAGGTCAAGCTCCTTGGTAATAAAGCCCTGAATATTTTTTTCCAGCGATTTTTGAATATGCATTGGGTCGTTATACATTGTATAAATTATGATTTTTATCTGGGGATTTACCTGGCGCAGCTGGTCTACAAGGACAAGCCCATCCTGGCCGTTAAGATTTAAATCTACAATGGCAATTTCTATATCCTTATTTGATTTTAAGCACACCATTGCCTTTTCCATATCGGCCGCAAGATAAAACTTAAAAAGCGGATTCATTTTTTGCAGAGAGATGCTAAGACTGTCGCGAAGTCCTACATGGTCATCAATAAATAATATTTTTAATTGTGATTGCAATTGTTGTTCCCTCCTTGTTAATAAACTCAACACTTCCGCCCAGAGCCTTGATACGGTCTATGATATTCTGAACTCCATAATGCTTTTTGGAATCACTTTTATTAAGCTCTTCTACTTTTTCAAGATCAAAGCCAACGCCGTTATCGCTGATTGTCATTTTAAAATCCTGACCCACGTCGGTAAATTTAACTGTGACCTTGCTTGCATTTGCGTGCCTTGCAATATTGCTAAGCGATTCCTGCAGTATGCGGATAATTTCTATCTGAACCGTTTGCGGCAGAGTATTTATGTGGGTAGAAGCAATAAGAGTCTGAGTCTGGATTCTATAATTGCTTTCAAAGGCCTGCAGCATCTGGGTTATAATTTCATCAAAGGCTTTTGAAAGGTCTATGTGTAAGGCGCCTATAAGATAGCGTACTTCGTTCAAAGCCTGGCTTGCATAAAAATCTGATTTTTCCTTGTCATCCTGGCGCAGATAAAACTTAAGGGCTGCAAGATCCTGGGCTACCCCGTCGTGAAGGTTTCGGCTGATTTTGTTCTGCTCGTCATTCCTGAGCTGAATATTTTTAAGCTGACTTTTTTGCTTTAGGCTTTTAAAGACCACACAAAGAATAGAAATTAAAAGCAGAAGGGATGAACAGTAAGTAAGGCTGTCGTAACCAAAAGTAAGGGTAATCTGCTTTTGCGAGATTTTATCCTGAAAGTCCAGTATAAGGGCAGAAAGCTCCTCTTTTACCTGCTCTGTTTTTTCCTGGTCCTTTTGCCCCACTCTGTCATTAAAAAGCTCTATGATTTTATCAAGCTCTTCTTCCAGGGCAAAATCAAAATAGGTAAAGGGTTCGTAATCGTTTTTAAGATTCTGACTAAACAGTTCGGTGTCGCCGCTGCTCATGGGGCTTGTGTCACTGTTTAATAGAATAAGATTTACAGTCTTAAGTTCATATTCCTTAAAAAGCCTTGACGCCTTGTTTTTATAAAATATAGAAAAAACCAGCGTAACAAGTCCAAATAATATCAAAATAAACTCTATAGAAAAAAGTCTTTTTACATTCTGTTTAAAGTTCATGCAATTATTATAACATATTTTGAACCATTAAGTCGGGAATTTTTCCCGAGTGAAGGATTTTTTTCCACCTTGACACTTAATTCAAAAATGTCTATATTATTACTATATATAGAAACACGAAACAGAGGTTTTCAAATGATTTTAAAAATCGCAATGCTTGTAATCTTCTTTGCCATAATGATTTTTGTAGGACTTTATTCCCGCAGACAGGCAAAGGATGTAAACGGATTTGTTCTTGGAGGACGCAATGTTGGTCCATGGCTCACTGCTTTTGCTTACGGAACATCATATTTTTCTGCCGTAGTATTTATTGGTTATGCCGGACAGTTTGGCTGGAAGTACGGAATTTCCAGCACCTGGATTGGTCTTGGTAACGCCTTCCTTGGTTCGCTCCTTGCCTGGGTTGTAATGGGTCGCCGTACCCGCGTAATGACACATCACCTGGATGCAAAAACAATGCCGGACTTTTTTGGTAAACGTTATCAAAGCCAGGCACTCCGCATAGCCGCCGCAGCCATTGCATTTATATTCCTTATTCCATATACAGCTTCTTTGTACAAGGGCCTTTCTACCCTTTTTGGACTTGCCTTTGATATTGATTACAAATGGTGTGTAATCGGTATGGCAATTCTTACAGCAGTTTATGTAATCCTCGGTGGATACATGGCAACTGCAATCAACGACTTTATTCAGGGCCTCATTATGCTTGGCGGTATCATTGCAGTTATTGCAGCAGTTATTGCAGGCCAGGGTGGTTTCTTAAGTGCCCTCGACAAGCTTTCTCAGATCCCGGGCGACCCGACAGTTGCCGCTCCAGCACTCAAGGGAATGAACGGAATGTTTGCTTCATTCTTTGGACCAGATCCTCTCAACCTTCTTGGTGTAATCATTCTTACATCTCTTGGTACATGGGGACTTCCACAGATGGTTGGAAAGTTCTATTCAATTAAATCAGAAAAAGCAGTAAAAACAGGAACAGTAGTTTCAACAGTATTCGCAGTTGTAATTGCCGGCGGCTGTTACTTCCTTGGAGGCTTCGGACGCCTTTTTGACGTACCAGCAATTCACGGTGCAAAAGGAATTATTTACGACAGCATTGTTCCTCAGATGCTTTCTACACTTCCTGATATCTTGATTGGTATTGTAGTAGTACTCGTTCTTTCTGCTTCTATGTCAACACTTTCTTCACTTGTTTTGACATCAAGCTCAACCTTGACTTTGGATATGCTCAAGATTACATGTATGAAAAAGACAGACGAAAAGAAAACTGTTTTTGTAATGCGTATCTTTATCGTAATCTTCATTGCAATTTCTGTAGCAATCGCTCTTAATCCAGACAAGGTTCCATACATTGCACAGCTCATGGGTTATTCCTGGGGTGCTCTTGCTGGTGCTTTCCTTGCTCCGTTCCTTTACGGACTCTTCTCTAAGAAAACTACAAAGGCTGCAGTTTGGGCAAACTTTATCTGGGGTGTTGTTCTTACAGTTGTAAACATGTTCCCTTCAATCCGCTTTATTCAGTCTCCAATCAACTGTGGTGCAGTTGCAATGGTTGGCGGTTTGATTATTGTTCCTCTTGTAAGCCTCATTTCACCTAAGCTTCCAGCTGCAGATGTTGATCAGATGTTCGCCTGCTACGAAGAAAAAGTACAAGTTACCAAGAAGATGGTACTTGTTGAAGAAGACGAAGAGAAATAAGTATCTATACATTAGAAAAAAAATGGCTCCCAGCCGAATTTCGTATTGAAAAACCAGCGGCTAGCCGCTTAAACGCTACAGTGCCTTGGAATTATATACGTTGCCGCTCTCGCGGCAGCACTGTAGAGTTTTTTTTCAATCCGTAATTCGGCTTCCACCATTTTTTTTGATGTATTCATAAATTATCTTCATCTTCTTCATCAATACCGTATCTTCACACCCAATTATTGACTAATCAGATTATTTCTTATAAATTTAAAATATTATGGAATTACCAAGATTTAAACAAATTATACCAATATGTTTTGCCACAGATGATAATTATATTCCGTTTCTGGCTGTTGCAATTGCCTCACTTCTTGATAATGCAGATAAAAGTAAATATTACAAAATTTATGTGCTTACAACACAGCTTAAGCAGGAAAGCATTGACAGTATTTTAAAACTCAAAACTCCTAACTCGTCAATTCAGTTTATTTCACTTGCAAAGGAACTGGACAAGGTTCAGTCAATGTTCCATCTGCGCGATTATTATTCAAAAGAAACTTATTACCGCATTTTTATTCCAAATGTATTCCTTGAATATGCAAAGGTTTTGTACCTCGACTGCGATATCACTGTAACTGGCGATATAAGTAAGCTTTATAACACAGAAATCCACGGTTATTATGTTGGTGCTGCAATAGAAGAAGTTATGCAGACCTTTGATGTATTTGGAAATTACGTAGAAAAGGTAGACGGAATCAACCGCAAAAACTACTTTAATGCAGGAATCCTTCTTATAAACTGTCACCGCTGGCGCAGAAAGATGGTCGCAGAACGCTTTGTAGAGCTTCTTGGAAAATACAAATTCCGTGTAGTCCAGGATGAAGATTATCTTAATGTAATCTGCCGTAACAATGTAAAATGGGTAAATCTTGGCTGGAATAAAACCTCTTATAAAAACGAAAGCTTTGATGACAAAGATTTAAATATCATTCACTGGAAAATGAACTGGCGTCCATGGAAAGAAAAAGGCGTACTCTACGAAGAACACTTCTGGAAATATGCCAAGATGACAGATTTCTATGACAAGCTTATTCAAATGCGCGACAGCCGTACAGATGCAGACCGTGCAAAAGATCAGGCAATGTTTGAAAATCTTTCAAAAATGGCTGCCGATGAATCAGAAGATCCAAACAACTTTGCAAGAACAATAGGAAAACGCGGCTTATCTAAAAAGTTATGGGATCAGATAATCCGCTTTATAAAATTCCGTAAGCTTATAAACATGAGAATATTCCGACACAAATTATCATAACACTAAATCTCAACAACAAAACACCGGCCCTAGCGGCCTTACACAGGAGTTTCAAATGAAAAAGATTCTTGACTGGGACCTATACTGTCAAACTGCGCGCAACGCAATTGCAGAAGGTTGTGTTCTTTTGGAAAACAAGGGCACACTCCCTCTTAAAAAAGACAGCACAGTTTCTGTTTTTGGAAGAATTCAGAGCAACTATTACAAAAGTGGTACAGGCTCCGGTGGTAAGGTAAATGTTGCCAAGGTCTGGAATATTGTAGAAGGCCTTGAAGAATCTGGCCTTGTAAAAGTAAATCAGGAACTCAAAAATATTTATACAGAATGGGAAAAAGACCATCCTTATGATGAAGGCATGGGCTGGGGAAAAGAACGCTGGTGCCAGGATGAAATGCCTCTTACAAAAGAAATCGTTTCAAATGCCGCAGCCAAAAGTGACCTTGCGCTTGTAATAATCGGACGTCTTGCCGGAGAAGACAAAGATAACTCTGCAACAAAGGGCTCATGGTTCTTAACAGACGAAGAGCTTGATATGCTTAAAAAAGTTCGCGAAGGCTTTTCAAAAATGGCAGTTCTTTTGAATGTCGGAAACATCATCGACATGAACTTTGTACAGGAAATAAAGCCCGATGCTGTAATGTATGTATGGCAGGGCGGTATGCTTGGAGGTCTTGGAACAGCAGATGTTCTTACAGGAAAAATTGCTCCTTGCGGAAAGCTCACAGATACAATTGCAAAAACAATCCAGGACTACCCTAGCGACCAATGGTTTGGAAACCGCGAAGGAAACTTCTACTGCGAAGATATTTTTGTAGGCTACCGATATTTTGAAACCTTTGCAAAAGATAAAGTCCTCTACCCGTTTGGCTATGGACTTACCTTTACAAGCTTCAAGACAGAAACTGTAAGTGCCTCAAATAATAACACTGCTAAAACAGTAAACCTTAAAGTAAAGGTGACAAACACTGGAAGCACTGCAGGCAAAGAAGTTGTACAGATTTATGTTGGCGCTCCAAATGCAAAGCTTGGAAAAGCAGCACGTGTTCTTGTAGATTTTGCAAAGACAGATGTTCTCCAGCCAGGTGCTTCACAGGAACTTGATTTTTCAATTCCTTATGAAACCTTTGCTTCTTATGATGACGGTGGCTACACAGGAAATAAATCTTGCTTTGTTCTTGAACAAGGGAATTACAAAGTATTCGCAGGTGCCGATGTTCGCTCTGCACAGGAAGTTTTGAACTTTGATCTTGATAATTTAGTTGTAATAAAGCAATGCGAAGAAGCCTACGCACCAGTTCGTGCCTTTGAACGCATGCACGCAGACTCAAACGGAAGTCTTACAATGCAGGCTGCTCCACTTGCAACTGTTGATATGTGGAAGCGCCGCGCAGAACGTCTTCCAAAAGAAATTCCATTTACCGGAGACAAGGGTTACAAGCTCAAGGATGTTCTTGACGGTAAAATCAAAATAGAAGATTTTGTTGCTCAGTTTACAGATGAAGAGCTTGCATGCTTCCCTCGTGGAGAAGGAATGGGCAGCAGTCTTGTAACTCCAGGAACAGCAAGTGCTTTTGGTGGAGTTTCTCCTCGCCTTAAAGAGCATTTTGGTATTCCTGTTGCCTGCTGTGATGACGGACCTTCTGGAATGCGTCTTGACAGCGGTATGAAAGCCTTCTCTCTTCCAAACGGAACAGCAATCGCATGTACCTTCAACAGAGAGCTTGTAAAAGAACTTTATACACTCACAGGTCTTGAAATGACTGCAACAAATGTAGAAAACCTTCTTGGACCTGGAATGAATATCCGTCGTCATCCGCTTAATGGACGAAACTTTGAATATTTTTCTGAAGATCCTCTTGTTACAGGAATTATGGGCTCTGCTATGGTTCAGGGCTTACAGGCAGGCGGTGCTACAGGTACAATGAAGCACTTCTGCGGAAACAATCAGGAAACAAACCGCTTTGGTCAGGATTCTGTAATCAGTGAACGTGCCTTGCGCGAAATCTATCTTAAAGGCTTTGAGATTGTTGTTAAAAATGGAGGCGACTCTGTTATGACAACATACGGGAGCGTAAACGGTATTCACACACCAAGCTCTTACGACTTGAATACAACAATCCTCCGCGATGACTGGGGCTTCAAAGGCATTGTTATGACAGACTGGTGGGCTCTCTTGAACGAACCTGGAGAAACACCAAACAAAACAAACTTTGCAGTTATGCTCCGTGCCCAGAATGATATTTACATGTGCTGCCCTGACGGCAAAACAGATGCAAGCGGTGAAAACACCTTTAAGGCTCTTGCAGATGGGACTCTTACACGCGCAGAGCTTCAGCGAACTGCAATGAATGTTTGTTCTCATGTAATGCACACTGGAGCAATGAAACGTCTTTTGAACACACAGGATGAAATTGAAATTATAAACCGCCCTGCTTCTCCAGATGACATCAACATGGACGATGTTGAATTTATTGAACTTGGAAAAGATGAAGTTGTAATTGATCTTACATACAAAGAAAGTAAAGCAAATACAAATTTTGTACTTGCATTTGATGTAAAAGAGTTTGGTGCTTTTGAAGCTTCTCTTACAGGCAGCTCAGAGCTTAACGAACTTGCACAGCTTCCTTGTACAATGTTCTTCCAGGGCATTCCAATGGCAGGCTTTACATTCAACGGAACTGGCGGAAAAGAAGTTACTATAACAAAAGATATCCCGTTAGTTACAAGATTCAGCATCTGCCGATTGTTTGTTGCAGCTAACGGGCTTAAGTTGAAAGAAATTAGAATAAAATTTAAATCTAAAGATTGTAAAAGTCTCTTTGAGATGTAGATTGCTTCGTCGCTTCGCTCCTCGCAATGACGAGAGACTTACGTCATTGCGAGGCCGCAGGCCGAAGCAATCCACGTACTAGTTTGCCTTTATAGAATTCTTTACGATAACGTCGTGTGCTCCACCCTCGCGGATAGATGCAGCACTTACAAGTGTAATCTTTGCATTCTTCTGCAATTCTGGGATTGTGAGTACACCACAGTTACACATTGTGTGAATAATCTTGCTTGTTGTAAGTGTAACGTTATCGTGGAGAGAACCTGCATAAGGAACGTAAGAGTCAACACCTTCTTCAAAGGCCATTCCCTTTTTACCACCAAGGTCATAGCGCTGCCAGTTACGTGCGCGGTTTGAACCTTCGCCCCAGTATTCCTTTACGTAGTTTCCATTTACAATAAGCTTGTTTGTAGGAGATTCATCAAAGCGTGCAAAGTAGCGGCCAAGCATTACAAAGTCTGCACCCATAGCAAGAGCAAGTGTAACGTGATGATCATATACAATACCACCATCAGAACAGATTGGAATATAAATACCTGTTTCTTCGTAGTACTTATCGCGGGCTTTTGCAACTTCAATTGTAGCAGTAGCCTGTCCACGACCAATACCCTTCTGTTCACGTGTAATACAAATTGAACCACCACCAATACCAATCTTAACAAAGTCAGCACCAGCTTCTGCAAGGAATCTGAAGCCTTCTGCATCTACAACGTTTCCGGCTCCAACCTTTGCATTTGGCCATTTTCCGTGAATATCCTGTAAAGCACGGCGCTGCCATTCTGTAAAGCCTTCGCTTGAATCAAGTGTCATTACGTCTACACCAGCTTCGAGCAAGGCTGGAACACGTTCCATGTAATCACGTGTATTAATACCGGCACCAACAATATAACGCTTCTGATCATCAAGAAGTTCATTAGGATGTTCTTCGTGGCTTGCAGCATCCTTACGGAAAATTAAGTAAAGAAGATTTCCGTCTCCATCTACGATTGGAAGCTGATTTACTTTTTTCTGCCAGATAATGTCATTTGCTTCTTCAAGAGTAATTCCTTCGCGGCCCATAACAAGTGAACCAAGAGGAGTCATATATTCCTGAACTTTAGCATTTGGAGCAGCCTTTTTAATACGGAAGTCACGGTCTGTAATAATACCAAGAAGCTTACCGTTAGCAGTTCCATCAAGAGTTACGGCAACAGTAGAATGTCCTGTGCGTTCAATTGCTTCTACAAGCTCTGTAAGTGTCTGCTCAGGACGGATATTTGTATCGGAAGTAACAAAACCAGCCTTGTATGCTTTTACACGGGCAACCATGGCAGCCTGATTTTCGATAGTCTGAGAACCGTATATAAACGAAATGCCGCCTTCTTTTGCAAGAGCGACGGCAAGTTTATCGTCAGAAACAGCCTGCATTACTGCAGATGTCATAGGAATGTTCATAACAAGAGGACATTTTTCGCCCTTCTTCTTGTTATAACGTACTACAGGTGTCTGTAAGTTTACGTTGGCAGGAATACAATCTGGACCAGTATAGCCTGGAATCAACAGATATTCATCAAAAGTGTGTGACGGTTCTTCAAAAAAATATGCCATGTTTTCCTTCCTTTAAAAGATATAAGTATTTTAATCGAGTATTATATATTACAAGAATTATTAGGTCAAGCAGAATAATTGAATATCCTACTTCAGCATCTTATAAACATTTGAAATTTCAGAGGTGTTGTTTGCAAAATGAACAACCATTGCGTAGTAGAACTGTCCTGTTTCGTCGGAATTAAGCATGTCTTCGCGAACATCATTGTCTTTGAATGGAATACCGCTGTTGCTTCCACTAAAGTAATATGTCTTAATAAGCTTTCCGCGTCGTTCCCATTCATCAATGTCGGAACCAAGGTTGTTTACACTTGAAATAAGATTGATGATAACAGGTCTGTTAGAGCTTACAGCTGCTGTATTCTTAAAGAAAGAGCTCTTAAACTTGCTCATATCTTCATCTGCCGCAGGAATATAATAATAAACAGGATATGAAACAGTTTCGTCTGTATACAAATCGTAATCTGTTTCGTTTTCCAATGAAGGGACAATAGAACCAGTTTCCATACTATCATTATAAGGTCGCCCTGCTTTCTTATTTACACCGCGTTTTGTTTTTGGATTATATGTGTTGTCATTAAAGCTTTGAACAGAGATTCTATAGAAGGTTCCACCCTGCAAAGTTTTTGCTTTAGAAACCTTTCCTCCAAGAACTTTATCAATAACGCTTACACTGTTTTTAGTTACGTTAGAAATAATTTTTCCTCTGGAATCAAAGTTACAATTTTGAAGCTCATTCTGATTTTCATAAAAATCATACCAGCCTGAATTATAAGAAGCCTTATCTGTACTGTAGGCCTGGATGTTAATCATATTTCTGTCAAAACGGGTTTCATTATCTTCAAGATTTAGCACTGTTGTAAACTGATTTGCTTTAGCATCATATGTTACCTTTGGTTTATTCTTGAAGGTTCCAATATTTGCCTTTCCAAGTGTGATGATATTCTCGTTTCCAAAAGAATCCCACACCTTTGCAAAGAACATATACTTACCGTCTTTAAGACCATTTACATAAACAACAGGAGAAAGACTGTACTGCAAAGAGGAATCTACTTCACTCTGCCATATATTTGCAGAAAGTCTGCTTTGAAAAACAGGAAGCTCCTGAATTCTATCTTCAGTAAGAACAGAAAGATTGCTGCCCCAGTTTTCGTTATATTCGGTGTAGTAATATTTGAAGATTTCGTTTGTATTAAGATCATCCTCTCGTACTATTCCTTCATATTTGAAAGAGCGTCCGTCAAAAGAAAGAATTGAATCATGAGAAGTAATCTGGGCACTAGGCTCAGGAGGAAGGTTATCATCTTCGCGTGTAAATGAAATTGTCTGAATATCAGAGCAGACAGTTTTGTTTCCTTTTACAGCCATAATTCTTATTTGAGCAGAAACCTCTGAATAAGAAGAAAGAAGTTCATCTCTTGCAGCAAAGAAAGAATTGTTCTGCCATAAATCAAGTTCACCCCACAGCTCACCTGCTTTTAATGGAGCACGAAGCGGATTATTAATCTGGAAAGAAAGCTCTTTATAAGTATTCCAGTTCTTTCCGTCAAGACTATAGCAAGGATAATAACAAACATCATCCTGACCATTTTCAATTGCAACAGAAATTGTGTAAGTACCCGTATTAATTCCGTCAGATTCTTTTTCTACACTAAAGCTGTATTGCTCAGGATCTTCACCCGAAGAAACTGTATCTACAACAAGCTCATACAAAGGACCAAAGGTATCTCCACACCAGCGGCCGTTTGTTCTTGAATATGCAGAATAAACCGGTTGAATATAAACTACATAATTTGAATTTTCTTCAATTTCAAATTCAGTGCTGTCTGAAAGGATGCCTTCAGAAACATTTACAAAATCCTGAGTATCAGTTACATCAGAAACTATTTTAGCAAAGTTACGTGTAAGCTCTGCAGTTTCCTGATCATGAGATTCCTCAATGCGTCCATAATAAATTCTGTAAGAAACAGAATGAAGCTTATCTGGAATACCACCTGCTTTTGAAATTGAATTTGTAAGATCCGAAAAATTCAATTTGATAATTTTATTTTCACTAAGTGGATTATCCCATACTTCGTAGTTGAAAAAATCAATCTGCGGTGGAACTACAGAATTAATTACACTGCTGTTCCCAACTGCATCATAAATTGTAGCCTGAATGATTATGTCTTTATTTGAATTATTCAAACGGAACTGCTTATACTCATCAGGCAATTTGAAAAGTAATTGAGGCTCATCATCCTGCGAAAGTTCACTATAAATTTTTACAGGAATTGAAAGCTCATCTAATGTAAAGCCCCATGAAAGCAAATAAGTAAAGCTGGCTTTATCCTGAGAATAAATTACAGGTTCATCTAAAGTATCGCGTGCAAAGAATACATCATCATCAATATTATTAAACTGAATATAATCGGTGTATTCCAAAATCTTTTCTTTTGTAGGAATTACAGGCTCTTCATCATCTTCTTTAATTTCAAAATCTGGAAGACTAACTGTAATTGCTGCATTTGGAGAATATGAGAAAGATGTATCGCGAATAACGTTTACAACTTTATTTGAAAGACTTTCATTACCGCAGGCATCTGTGATGCATACAATAATTTTATACATTCCATCAAGATATTTTGAATCTGACAAATCAAGACAAAGGGTATCAAAAACGTTTTCTGTAAAAGTGTATTTAGTGAGCTTTACAAATTTATTCTGTTCAGGTTCTTCAACTTCATTTCCGTTTACATCAAAGATTCTTTTGAATTTTAAACTTGCCCAAACATCTCCACCACCTGCATCATTTCCTTCAACATAAAAATCAAGTTTTGAATTGATATGATTAGTGAGACTAATTTCTTCTTCATTTTGTTCGGTAAGTTCGCCATCAACTAAAACTGCAATATAGCTTTCGTTCTGATTGTAAAGATATTCTCCAGGAACTTCGGCTCTTGCAAGATAAAGATTTGGCTCGTCTTCATCAAGCGAATCATTTATTCTATAACGGAAATCAATTGGATTATGAAGTTCGTTTCCGTCTTTATCTTCAATTGATTTTGGAATGGTTACATAAACATCAAAAATTGATTTATTCTTTAAGTCTATAAAATTTTCTTTATTTACAAAAATTTGAACAAGCGTGTCATTGTTTGACCATACAGGTTCACAAAAATTATCCTTAAGACTTTTTCCTAATGAATCTGTAATTATGAGATTGCTCCAGAAAACTTCTGTATCGATTGGTTTTGAGAATGAAATTATGAGAGTTTTATTTTTAGGAACGCCGCCTTCCAAAAATAAAGGAGCCTCAATTTTTGCAACAGGCCCCAAGGTAGAAGTTGTTATTGTTTCGCTATCGAGAGTTGTAATAGAGTTGTTTGAATCCATAACGTTGTTGCAGGAAAGAACAAATGTCAAACAAACTGCAATTACAAAAAAGAGAAGGCTTGTTTTAAAGCAAGATCTGGCTTTTGTTTTCAAAATAACACTCCTAATTCTCCAACAACATTTTACCATTATATAGAAAAAAAATAAAGTCTTTGAGAAATTTAAAAAAATTTCAATATTTTTTTCACAGTGCCATTCTTTGGCACACTACCCTCGTATAATAAAACCATAAACTAAAGAACGAGGTGTTATTATGTTTATTTCTAATGATGACAAGGGAACTTTAATGCTCTACATTACTGGATTTTTAAGCCTTATTACTTACATGGTAAGCCTGTTCATATACGGCTAACGGGCTCGTTTTCATAGATGATTTTTTTTATTTTCTATGATATATTTTAAATACTTGTGAGATTACTCTATAAAATTCATTGCATTTTTGTTTATTCTCTTTTTGCTTCCATGCTTTTATTCTTTTCATGCGGAACCACAAGCATTGAAGCAGAATCCCAGACAGAATTAATCGAAGAAGATATTATTGAGGAACCACAAGAATCAGTAACTCCCCTCTCTCCTGCTCCAGTAGAAGACAGTGATACAATAACTCTTCTTTTTGCAGGAGACATAATGGCTCACAGCGTAAATTATGTAATTTCTGATTACCCAAAAATCTGGCGCGATGTAAAATATATTATAGAACCATGTGATCTTGCCTTTGCAAACATTGAAGCACCAATTGATGACACAAGAAAACCGCATACTTATCCAAACTTTAACATGCCGCAAGCGTATGTAGAAGCTGCCGTTGATGCGGGCTTTGATGTTTTTTCTCTTTGTAATAATCATACAAATGATCAGGGACTTAACGGCATTAAAGAAACAATGAAAACTGCGCAGAGGCTTGTAGACCGCTCAAAGGAACGAAATGAAAATATTTATTTTTCGGGCCTTAAAGATGGCAAAAAGGCAGAAATAACCTACAATCTCATAGATAAAAAAGGCTGGAAGATTCTTTTTATTCCAATTACAGAGATTCTTAATCAGCCTGCGCATTCTGATTATATAAATTATATTGAAAATTCAGATGCTTCTCATAATGCTTTTGCAAAAAAAGTGAAGGAGCTTAGGGAGGCACACCCTTGTAATCTTCTTGTAATTTCAATTCATGCTTACGAGGTTGAATATACACGAAATATTCCAGATTCACGTGATGCCTTTTATATGCAGCTGTTAGATGCAGGTGCTGATATTGTATGGTCTAATCACGCACACATAATTAAAGATAGAAAATATGTTTTTTACCACGAAACAAATTCTCAAAAAGTAATTATGTATGCAAACGGAAACACAATCAGCGGGCAGAGAACAAAGCCTGATTTTTCTTCAACAAATCCAATTGGAGAACGCGACAACACAGGCGATGGTCTAATGGTAAAGCTTACTTTTAAAAAGCAGGAAAATGGAAATCCACCTACCCTTATTAATTCAGAAAACTTTTTTATAACAACATATATCAATACTGCAAACGAATATGTAGTAAAACCGCTCAATCAGGATTTTGTAAATTATTTATGGGATGTTCCCCGCTCCAATTGGGCCAAATACATTACACGCCGTATTGAAATAAATAAAAAACACACAAAGGATATTATTTTATGGCAATAGATTATAAGTCGCTGCCTGTTTATGAACAGAAACAAAAAATTCTTGACTGCATGGAGCAGAATAAAGTTATTATTGTAGAAAGCCCTACAGGTTCAGGAAAGACAACCCAGATTCCGGTAATTTTATACGAAGCGGGCTACGCAACAAACGGAATGATTGCTGTTACTCAGCCAAGACGAATTGCAGCCCTTAGCGTAAGTGAATTTATTTCTAAGCAGATGAATACTCCCTACCCGGGCCTAGTCGGTTATAAAATGCGTTTCGAAGATAACACAAATCAGGATACACGCATTAAGATTATGACAGACGGAATTTTGCTGCAGGAAATGAAGCTTGATCCATGGCTAAGCAAGTACAGTGTTGTAATGGTTGATGAAGCACATGAGCGAAGTCTGAACATCGACTTTATTCTTGGACTTTTGAAACGGGTTCTTAAAGAACGTTCCGACTTTCATGTAATTGTTTCTTCCGCAACAATGAACACTCAGGCCTTCAGCGAATATTTTGACGGCGCTCCAATAGTTTCAATTGATACAATTACTTATCCTGTAAGCGTAATTTACGATCCTATTCAAGGTGGTGCTACAACAGCAACAGAAGCCGGCTGTGATATTCTTCTTTCAAAAATCTGCACAACAGTAGACCGCGTTTTAGACAACGACACTGAAGATGATATTAATGGCGGAATGCTCATTTTCCTTCCTGGAGAAAAAATCATCAAAGATTGTGTTGAGCGGCTTTTGCATTGCCCTTTCAGCAGACATTTACATATTCTGCCTTTGTATGGACGCCTTGCAAAAGAAGAACAGGAACGTGTTTTTGAAGATCCTCCAGCAGGCAAGAAAAAAGTGATAGTTACAACTAACATCGCAGAAACCTCTGTTACAATTCACGACATTACAACTGTAATTGATTCTGGTCTTGCAAAGCTCAACTTCTACAGTCCAAGAACCTTTACTTCAAGCTTAAATGAAACTCCAGTTTCTAAAGCAAGCTGTAATCAGCGCAAAGGACGTGCCGGTCGTACACACGAAGGCGTTTGCTACAGACTTTACAGCAGAAAAGATTTTGAAGCCCGCCCACTCTACACTACTGAAGAAATCTACCGCACAGATTTAAGTGAAGTAGTTCTTCGCATGGCTGAGCTTGGCATTACAGATTTTTACAATTTTGATTTTATTGCGTCTCCTGGCCGCGAAGGGATTATTGGCGCAGTAGACACTCTTAATATGCTTGGTGCGTTAGACGAGGATAACACACTTTCTGCAATTGGAAAGATGATGGTTTTATTCCCGCTTGAACCACGCATAAGCAGAATTATTGTTGAGTCAGTTATGCGCTTCCCTGATGTAATTGAAAAGACTTTGATAGCCGCAGCATTCCTTTCTGCAAACTCACCCTTCCTTCTTCCACCAAATGAAGAAATGGAAGCACGTAAAGCACATCACCGTTTCCGCGATTTATCAGGCGACTTTGGAACATATATAAATTTATTCCGTGCATACAAACAGTCAGACAACCGCGAAAAGTTCTGCAAAAAGAATTATCTTGATGAACGCGTTATGGCCGAAATTGATAACATCAAATGGCAGCTTGGAGAAATTGTTGGCGAAAAGCTTGGCATTCCGATTATAGAAAACGGCGGTAACATGAGCGATTACCTTTGCTGTATTGCAGCCGGAATGATTCAGTTTGTCTGTATTAGAACTGGCCGTGAAAATTACCGTTCCCTTACAGCAGACCATATCTGTATTCATCCGGGTTCTGTAATGTTCCGCCAGGATCCGCTCTTTTTTGTAGCCGGAGAAATTGTACGCACGTCACGTATTTTTGCAATGAGTGTTTCTCCGCTCACAAAACCAATGCTTGATACAATTAATCCTCAGCTGTTTGCAAGGTTGAAGGCATGTAAACCAGTTAAAGAGAACCTTGAAAGCGGGCTTGCACTTGCAGCAGATAAACTTAAAAAAGGAAACAAAGCTTCCCGTTCAGAAAAGTCAAAAAAAGGAAAACAATCTGCTTCTACAACTCAAACAGAGATTACAGCAGAAAATTCTCTTTCTATAGGTGACTTTGTTTTTGAAACTGTAAAAATTAAAGGAAAGAAAACAGCTATTTTACCGCTTGAGTATATTACGCTTGCTGTAAAAACTGAACAGAATAAAAATAAACTTAATGCATGCGCTAACCTTAGAGGTCAGATTCAGATTAAGAATTATGGCCCTTTAATGGACGGCGAAAAAATGAGCACAATCATAAATGCTGTACAAAATCTTGATCTCATGCCTATTGCAGAAAAACGCTGGAGCCGTAACCTTAATGCAAACATTTACGATCCTGTAGGAAAAGAAAGCCTTATAGATTCTCTAGACTGGATTATGCATACTGCAATTGCAAAACAAAAAAACAAGGAATGCGGTTTTATTACTCTTTATAATGATGGCAGCGGAAATTACTGGTACAAGGTAACAAGAGGCTTTAACACAGCAGTAATGGAATCACATCACAGTCTTGAAACCCTCATAGAAGAAAACGTAGATTTTACTCACGACGAAGAACGAAAGATTAATAGTGTTCTGGCGCTGGTGAATAAGCTTTATGAATAAGATTGCTATTTAGCGTCTTCTTTTTTCTCTTCCTCTTCTTCTATGCCAAGCAGCTTTTGAGCGCGTTTTTTATTAGCACTGTTTTTCTTTTCGTTGGCAATTGTATTAACATATGCTTCAAGTGAAGAAGATTTTTTCTGCTTATACATATCAAGACCAAGAGAAATAGTAGTAGAATCCTTTGACTGTAAATAAAGCTCTGCAACTTCATCATAAGAGCTCTTATAATTTTTTACCATTTCCTTTGCAATGGCATAACGCAAATCTTTTCGCTTATCATCTTTTGCAACTGTTTTTGCAAGTTCAATAACATCCTTTTCGCCGGCATGATCTTCTTTTAAAAGCACTTCTACAATTTTCTTTTTTGTTCCGTCTGCAACTTTTTTATCTTTAAGTTGCGCAACCAAAAAATCATTTCCGTCATCTGTATTCAAAGCTGCAATAGAAGAATAGCTTTCTTCTTTAATCAATTTTTCAGAATCATTTTTTGCACGGTAAATAAGATATTGCATTGCATCTGTTGTTTTATTTTCTTTTACAGTTCTAATTGCTTCCTGACGAACCTTCCAGTGCTCATCACGAATTCCCTGAATTATAGTTGCCTTTGCTTCAACCACATCAGGAAAATGACTGAGGCCCTTTATAACATACTGTCGCAGGTTTGGATCTGTTGCATCAAAATGTTTAACAAGAACAGGAACAGATTTTTCAACTTCCATAAGACCAAGACTTTCTGCCGCATACATTCTTACAAAAGTATTTTCATCATCATTATCCAGAATATCAACAAGCTTATCCCATGTTTCTACAGCGTGCATTTTACCGCAGTTGCGCATAAGAGTCTGACGCTGAGCATCAGTTAAATCATCACGCTCAAGATATTCAACAAGGAACATTGCTTCTTCAGGTCCGCCAATATCACCAAGTGTAGAAATTGCATCATTAAAATAATTTTCGTTTTCGCTTTCTACAAGAGTAATTACAGCGGGAATAGCAGCCTTTGTTTTTACTGCGCTAACATACTGGAACGTTGCTTTTACAACAGAGTTATTTTCATCATAAGGATCATTCAAAAGGTCTACAGCGTAATCTTCAAGACAAGGGTCTTCGGCTTTTGTAAAATATTTTAAAACCTTTTCTTTAATTACAGGGCTTTTTGTAACCTGGAACAAATCATAAATTTCTTCTGTAAATCTTGGGTCATCATTTTTAAGAAGAGTATCAAGCAGCGAGCCAATTTCAGAAGGAAGTCCGTAGCGGATAGTATTGCGGTTGTTTTCTTCATCTTCAGGAGTTTCATCTTTTTCGGCAGCAGCTTCTGCTTTTTCCTGATCTATAGGCTTTGGTCTTTTTGCAGGAGGAACTTCGGCATAGCCGCCTTTTGAAGCAGTAACAGTTGGGGTATCATCAGCCTCGATTGCTTCCTGGGCAAAACAGATTCCGAATAAATTTAATATGATAAGAAAAAAAATGATTTTTTTCATGAGATTTCTCCCTTGTTAAACCTGTCTAAAAAATCCTTTTTATACTGCTCAAAACGGTCTTCGTTAATGGCAGCGCGAATTTCATTCATCATATTCCATAAGAAATACAGATTATGATAAGACGCAAGAATACAACTTAAGATTTCCTGCTCTTTAAAAAGATGTCTTAAATAACTTCGGGAATAAGTACGGCAAACTTTACAATTACATTCACTGTCAATCGGCTTAAAGTCGTGAATAAAACGTTCCTGCTTTATAGAAAGATTTCCGTCATGTGTAAAATAAGAACCGTTTCTGGCATTACGGGTTGGAAGAACGCAGTCAAACATGTCTACGCCAGCCGCTACAGCATCAAGAATATATTCGGGAGTTCCAATTCCCATTACATACTTTGGTTTATCTTCTGGTAAAAAGCCGCAGGTATAATTCATAAAATGAACAAACTCATCGTGAGGCTCCCCTACACTAAGGCCTCCAATTGCAATACCAGGCATGTCCAAAGAAGAAACAAACTCTGCACTTTGTTTACGAAGATCTTCACTAAAATGTCCCTGAACAATCGGAAAAAGAATTCCTTTGTATCCCTTCTGGCAGGCAGTTTCCCATTCTTTTTTTGCACGAACAAGCCAATCACTTGTTATACGCAAAGCCTTTTCTGCATTTTTTCGCGGCTCGTCATAACCTGTGCATACATCAAGCTGCATCTGAATATCTGAATTAAACTTAACCTGAGTTTGAACAACATTCTCGGGAGTAAACATGTGATAGCTTCCATCAATATTGCTCTGGAACTTTACACCTTCATCTGTAATTTTACGAAGCTTGCTTAATGAAAAAACCTGAAAGCCGCCGGAGTCTGTAAGAAAGTTGCGTTCCCATTTTGAAAAGCCATGAAGTCCGCCCCCTTCCTGAATTAAATCTGCACCAGGACGCAAGAAAAGATGATATGTATTTGCAAGAATAATTTCAAAACCAATTTCATTCAAAAAATCATTAGGCATTGCCTTAACTGTTGCGTTTGTTCCAACAGGCATAAAAACAGGAGTCTGAATATCACCATGAGGCAAATGAAGTAGGCCTGTACGAGCTTTTCCATCTGAGGATTTATGTTTTATATCAAAAATGTTTTTAATCATCAAATTACGTCCTGCTGAATTTTAATAAAACTCCCGCTATAAAGAAAAATACAACATCTGGTAACCATGCGCCCATAAAAGGAGTAATAACTCCAGTTTTTGCAAGTACCATTGTTACCATCTGGAATACATAGAATAAAACAACCGCAGTAATAGAAAGTGACAAACTTATAAGAAGAACATTCTTGCGTGTTTTACCAGTAAGCCCGATTGCTAAAAAGGCAGAAATAAACAATATAAAGGGGAATGAGAATTTTTTGTAATAAACAGAAAGCGGCTCGTTATATGGAAGACCTGCTTTTTTAAGATGCTTTATATATATTTTTGCGTCTGCCGCATTTACACTTGCAACATCTACAGTTACCTTTCGGAAAATCTCATAGCTTTCTGTAAGCTTGGCTTTATATTCTTCGGAAACAGCAGTTTTTAAAAGTGTATTATCTTTGTTTTCAAACTGAACAGGATTTCCAAGCTCCCAGATAAGCTTTTCCTCATTCCACAAAGCTTCATCTGCGTGAATGATTGCTTCAAGCTTTTTGTCATTATCTCTAAAAATAAACAGAACATTTTCAAGGCGCTTAGTAACATCACGGTAACGGCGAGCCTTGTAAATTATTTTTGCAGAATCAGAAAGCACGACAATATTTTCGTTATTTGCCGATTCCTCCTGATCAAGCAGCATTTTTTGAAGCGCAACCTTTTGCTCAAGCGTTGTTACAACAAGCTTATCTTCAAGATAGAACATGCCAACCGAAAGCAAGGCCGCAACAATAAGCACCGGAGTTACAAAATGAAACAGCGAAACCCCGGAAGCAAAAAGAGCTTCCATTTCATTCTTGGCATAGAGGTCGCTCAAAATATAAGTAACAGAAAAAAGAAAAGCAATTGGTGCCGCATACCAGATTGTCTTTGGCGTATATAAAATCATTACCCTGACAACTTCCTTTGCAGGAGAATTCATTTCAAGATAACGCGAAATATTCATGAACAAATCTACAAGGTTTAGAATAAGCGCAATGAACACTAAAGAAACAAGGAAGAATGGTATGAGCTTTCGGATTATGTATTCAACAAATTTCAAATCTCTCCTCCCTATTTCCTTATAAGATTAATACACAAAAGTGCGGCAACTACAGCCATTAAAATATTCGGAACCCATATACAAAGGAAGGCATCAAGGTTTACACGCGTAACTAACAGCTGTCCCGAGATCTGCATTGCCCAATATAAAACGCAGATGATAATTCCTGTAAAAAGTCCCATTGTTAAACCGTTATGCTTTCCAAACAAAAAGGCAATTGAAAATGCAAGAAAGGCAAAAAAGATTGAACCAAAGGGAATCGCAAATTTTTTATAATATTCCATCATCCAGGAATTTATTCTAAGCGCGTCTTCATCAGGGTCTGCCTTCATAGCCTTAATTTCTCTATACAAATCATAGAAGGTCATTTCGCGAGGATTCTTTCCGCCACGACCAGTTACAGTAGAATCAAAAATATTTAAGATTGTTTTTTCTGCAGAAAGCACATCATAATTTGAAAAGTTTTTTGTATCAAAGGTTGTCATCATAGATTCGGACATATCAAGCTGTAAAAGAACACCCTGATTTCTTGCTCCGGTAAGAACTGATTCACCAGCAACAATTACAGTTTCTTCACCCGATTCGTTCTTAGAAAAAAAGATAATATCCGAAACCTCAGAATCATTTACGTCGCCAATTACAACAGTAGATTTTCCAATCTGCTTTACGCTGTTTGGTTCAAGAACAACAGTAGGATTAGACCTCATTATCTGTCGGTAAAGCTGATTATATTTAATTGTACCAAGCGGTAAAAGATAGTCATTTACAAAAAAAGAAACAAATGAAATTGCTAGTCCCAGAATTAAAACAGGATACAAGATGGAACGAAAGCTAAAACCGGAGGCTCTGAAAATAAGGATTTCATTATCGCTCGCCATTCGGCCAAGACACATAAGAAATCCAACTAAGGTTGCAAAGGGCGCAGACTGGGCAATAATGGCAGGCATACTGTAAATCATAATCTTTGCTACATCTGCAAAAGGCGCACGTTTTGCAAGCATATCTTCACCAATCAAAAGAATCTGATTTGCAAAAAATACAACAAACAAAAAGGCAAAGCAGATAAGGAAGTAATAGAAAAGTTCCTTGTAGAGATATTTAATTAAGATGCCCCTTCCCAATTTAGAAGGCTTAAACGCCTGTAGAGCCAAACCCCTTTTCTCCTCTTGTTGTATCAGATAAAGAATCGGTAATTGTAAAAGACGCTACAGTAACAGGACTTACAATTATCTGAGCAATGCGTTCACCGTTATTTACTACAAAAGCTTCTTTTCCAAGATTGATTAAAATAATTTTAAGCTCGCCGCGGTAATCACTGTCGATTGTTCCGGGAGTATTTAAAACTGTTACTCCATTTTTAGCAGCAAGACCAGAGCGTGGACGAACTTGAATTTCGTAGCCCATAGGAATTTCAAAAAATAATCCGGTTGGAATCATTGCAAAGCTACCGGGAGCAATTGTAACAGGCTCTTTTATAAGTGCACAAACATCAGCCCCTGCAGCGCCTTCTGTTTTATAACACGGAATTACGGCACCTTCTGAGGCAAGGCATTTTATATCGATTTTATTCATATTATAAATATATCACATTGTAAGAAACTTAACAAATTCTGTTTGAGGAAGCGGCTTTGAAAAATAGAAGCCCTGCAGATAATCACAGCCAAGCTTTTTGTCGTAATCATAATTTGTAAACAGGTCTGCACGGTCTTTTGTTTCAATTCCTTCAATAAGAACTTCTTTGCCAAGCGATTTGAGCATGTGAATTGTATCTTTTACTACAGTTTCGGTATTAGGATTTTCAATTTCGTCAACAAAGGTTTTATTTACTTTTACAACATCAAAAGGAAGCGAAATCATTTTTTTGATATTTGAGAAGCCTGTTCCATAATCATCAAGAGCAAAGCTTACTCCCATTTTGTGCAGAATATGCATATTCTTTTCTACAACCTGAGGGTTAAAGGTTGAGGCCTTTTCTGTAATTTCAAGTCTGAGCTGCATTGGTTCTACATTATACTTTTCCATCCATGAACGCATTTTTGATACAAGATCTGTTTCAAAACACTGAGCTACAGACATATTTACTTCTATATAATCAAGACCGAGCGACTTATATTCTTCACTGCCAATGAACTTACAAACCTTTTCAAGAACAAAGTCTCCGATTATATGAATCTTGTTAGTCTTTTCTGCATAAGGAATAAATAATGCTGGAGAAATGTTTCCATAATCTGGATCATTCAAACGAACAAGTGCTTCGGCACAGCTAAAGCACTTTCGTTTAATATTGTAAATCGGCTGATAATATACGTCAAAGCTCTTATTTTGAATAGCACGCTCAAGAATTGTTCCAAGATTTTTTCTTATGATAAAGTTTCTGTCAGATACATAATCCTTATACCATTGAGGCTTGCCGTTTGGCTCAATAATCTTATGAAACTGCTTTGAAATGTAAAGAAGATATTCAAAATCATCAACATCGTCTGGAACTCTAACAGCACAGATTCTTGTTTCAAGATTTATTCGTACACCATCAAGAATGAAAACCTGCGAAAAATATGTCTGAAGGTCTCTAAGAACAGCATCAACCATAAGCTCTGTCTGACCTTCTGTTGGAAGCGCATAAACATAGTCATTGAGATAGTAAACATTTGCACCAAGCTTCTGCTTCTTAGATAAATCATGGAGGAAAACTGTAATCTGTTTAAGGAGCTCTAAGAATTTATCATTTCCAACATACATATTAATATTTTTGTAATTTGTAATTTTTATGAAAATGAATTTTCCA
>JBGVAV010000109.1:0-5718 GCA_045224915.1 Treponema sp. | reverse complement strand
AAAATCAGAAATCAACATTGACGAATTCTTTAGCGTACAGATAAAAGCTGTAGACGGAAAAGTTCAGATTGCAGGAAAGAATTTACTTGCAAATGGCAAAGAAGTTGTTACAATTAAAGCATTGAATAGTGATATTGGATAATGACAAGAGAAATATTAAACGCAATAAATGTTAGTCTCGATGGTTACAGTGTACTTATATCACTTATTATTGCTATTTCTATTTTATCTATAAAACAAATTGATGCTTCTACAAGATGGTTTGCCTTCACAAATGTTGCAGCAATTGTCTTTGGACTTTCAGACCTTGTAATGTGGATTAGTGAAGGTACCGAAGTTGCCTGGAAGCTTATTGTTTTACCTGTATCATCCTGGTTATTTTACGCTTCGGGTATTTTCCTCTTTCTTTTTTATATCCGCTATGTATATGACTATTACTGTAACTTTGAAAAGTTAAGCAAAAAATGGTGGTATTTCTGCGTCATTTTAGTATCTATGTATCTTCTTGGCGTATGTATTTCTCCATTTACAAACTTCTTTTACACAATTGATGAATTTAATGTTTATCATCGTGGTAAGTTTTTCCCGATTTCTGTTGGTATTGAACTTTTGCTTTATTTTGAAGTTTTATTCCTTGTACTTAAATTCCGTAAAAAGATTACAAATATGGAAAATATCGGTTTTGCATCCTTTATTTTCTGTCCATTTATTAGTCAGATAATTCAAATTGCTAATTACGGTATTGCCCTTAACAGTCTTGGTCTTACAATTTCCTTCTTCATTATTTATATAAATGTAAACCAGCAGATTAAAACAAAGCTTCATAAAACAGAAAAAGAATTAAAGGTTATTGATAATAAAAAAACTGATTTGTTAAGCAATACAATTTATAATCTTGCAAATCTGATTGAATTCAGCGAAATGGGAAGCCAGCATGTAAAGCGTGTTACTTTATACTCAAGAGCTCTTGCCAATGCATGCAAAAAGAATGGACTTTATGAAAATATCATTGATGAAAATTTTATAAGAAACATAGAAAAAACTTCTTCGGTTCATGATATTGGAAATTCTGCAATTCCTCGTTCTATTTTGTCAAAGCCTTCTAAAGTTACACCGGAAGAATTTGAAATTATTAAAAATCACACTCTGGTTGGCAGCGATATTGTAAACCAGATTTTAGCAATTGGTCATGAACGTGATTTTATTAAAATGACAGCCGATATTTGTAAATATCATCATGAACGCTGGGATGGAAAGGGATATCCTAAAAAACTAAAAGGTAAAGAAATTCCTTTATGTGCAAGAATTGTTTGCCTTGCAGATGCGTTTGATGCACTTGTTACTACAAGATGTTATAAAAAAACAGTTTCTGTAGACGAAGCCTTCAGAGTAATTGATAACGAAAGTGGAAAGCAGTTTGACCCAGAGCTTGTTATGGAATTCCTTAAATTAAAGAAACAAGTTAAAGCAATTTTAAATACATATTCCGACACTTCTTATGAGGAATAATTAATGTTCAAAGTAATAGTTTCTAAGATTGACTCAACAACACATACAAATGACGGAACTTTTTTGCAAACTCCATTCTGGTGCGAATTTAAAGCACGCCATGGCTGGACTTACAGACGTTTTTCTTTGCAGATTGAATACGAAGATGCCCAAAATGATTTTGAAGTTTCTGTATTAAATCGTGATTTTGCAAAGGGGAAATTTTCTATTGCATATATTCCCTTATTTCCTAAGCTTCCGTTTGATACCCAGCAGATTAGTGCAAATGATCAGACAATTGAGTTTGGAGCATTTTTGCATGATATAGCAATGGCCTTAAAACCCGAGCTGCCTTCAAATACAATTGCAATTCGTTTTGACCCTGATGTTGCTTTTGATGACCTGATGGAATGCTATGCCTACAATAAAGGCTTAAAAATAGTAAGCTTTGCCGACAAGCTTGGACTTCGTAAAAACAATGTTGATATTCAGCCGCCAGATACTACGCTTGTTGATTTGACTGGAACCGAAGAAGAAATCCTTGAAAAGATGCATTCTAAGTGGCGTTACAATATAAGGCTCAGCGCAAAAAAGGGTGTTGTCGTAAATAAGTATGATGGAAAAAGTCTTAACTTGTCTGAGAAAATAGACAAGTTTTACCAGCTTACAAAAGAAACAAATGCACGCGACGGAAACTCAAGCCACGCAAAGGATTATTATCTTGATTTAATTCGTTCAAGTGCAGAAGAACGTGAACAGGGAAAAGACATTCCACAAATTAATCTTTATATTGCAGAACACGAAGGCGAAGAAATAGCTGCTATTATGACTTTGTTCAGTCATGATGAGGCCATTTACCTTTATGGAGCAAGCAGCAATCACAAACGCAATCTTATGCCAAACCATCTTTTGCAATGGACAGCAATGAAAGATGCAAAAGCATACGGTTCAAAATATTACGATATGTACGGAATGCCTCCAGAAGGTGAAGATGAAAACCACCCGATGCACGGACTTTATATGTTCAAAGCAAACTTTGGCGGCCGCATAATTCACCGAATTGGAAGCTGGGATATGCCGTTAAAACCAATATACAGATTATATTGTACCGCCGAAAATCTGCGTGCCTTCTGGTATAAAAAAGTCATCAAGAAACTCAAGGGAAGATAATAAAATGACAAACTTTTACGACTCAAAAGATATTCCATGTTTTGGAGTTGCCGGAAATTTTACAGGGCATCTGGAACAGGCTGGCGAAGCAATAGATTTTGCAAATGTAAAAACAAAAGAGACAAATGCTCCAAAAGCTATTTTTCCAACATATATTCCTTTGAACAACCAAACTTCAGAAAACACTGAAACTCTTGTGCCTAAGTTTTTGACTGTTTTCCCATTTGATTATACAAAAATCATTTACCCGAAAAACGAACAAAAGCTTCAGATAGAACCAGAATGCGCTGTGATTTTTGACGCAAAATGGGAAGGACAAAAGCTTACAAGTCTTACACCAGTTTCTTTTGGGGCTTCAAATGACTGTTCTATTCGTAAACAGGGCGCTACAAAAATCAGTCAGAAGAAAAACTGGGGAGAATGCACAAAAGGATTTTCTAATAATCAAATTGCAGCTGATGGCTTTGAAAAAGGTTCTTTGTTTGACGATTACCGCATTGCAAGCTTTTTAATTAGAGACGGCAAGGTTTATGATTACGGCGAAAATTCTGCAATCCGTGATTACAGTTATATTTACAAAAAACTTACAGACTGGATGCTTGAAAAGTTTAATGAACAAAAAGATGAAGGCCCTGCAGAAAATATTCACAGTTATCTTGTAGCTGCCGGTTGCCCGAAAAGAATTATGGTTTCAATTGGAGCAACACGATATACACAATGGGGAGAAACAAACTTCCTTCAAAACGGTGATAAGGCAGTAGTTATTGTTTATCCAGAATCAAAATATACACCAGATCAAATTAAACAAATGACAGGGGCCGGCGATTTTTCTGACAGTTCAATTTCTGCGTTAGTTCAGACGATCCAAAGCTGCTTTTAAAACAGATTCTTCCTTTGCCACAATTATACATTCACAAAATCCTTTTTCTCGTTCCTGTTTTGCAGCAAGATCATTAGTTTGATTTAATAATTTTACGCCTTCAATTTTAAGTGTTTCTTTCATCTGTTCATTTGTCATAATTGGAAGCTTAAGGCTTGTTACAAAAGGAGCATAATGGGGTAGAGCTTTCTTTTCTACGCAAGTTCTATAAATCATTTCAAAAACAGAAAGTCCATAGGCACAGGCGTATGTATAACTCATTCCGCTTAAACGTGGATTTATTTCGATAATATGCCAGTTTCCATCTTCATCTAATATTAAATCAACCTGAGCAAGGCCATGAAGGTCCAGGCCTTCTGCAAGGTCGAGCATCATTTTTATAAGAGAATCTAGCAATTCGTGGGGGCCAGACTTGGTACTTTGCTTAGGACTTGTAATTCCATACTGATTTACACTGAATTCAAATAGCGGTAATACGTAGTACAAACCAGGAACACCATAAATTTCAAGGCCAAATTGACGTCCGGTTATAAATTCCTCGATTATGCGATTAGAATTGTTTCTTTTTGAATTAAGATATCCCGCAACTTCGCCATAAGTGTGGGCTACAGTCATACCGTAGGAGCTTAGACCTGTTGTATCTTTAATGATAACTGGCAGTTTAAGGCTTTTTATCTGTTCCAGAACGCTTTCTTTGTAAACATTTCGTACAACTTCTTTATTGCTGCCGGCGCAAAAATATAAATCATGGTCGCAAAAAACTGCTGGAGGAACTTCAAAACCAAGCTGTTTGAGTTTATTGTGAGTACGCCATTTATCAAAACAGGTCAATCCGCATTCAATACTGTTACAAATAGTTTTTATTCCCTGTTCTTCAAGCTTTTTGGCTATAAGGGCATCGCTTACAGTAAGCCAGTCGTATGGTTCAATCCAGAAGGTCATTGCAATTGCAAGATCTGGTTTGAGAGCAGTAATGGAATTTACAAAATCGTCAGTTTGGGTTTGCTGTGGAAGATAAATGATATTTTTGGCTGCAGTTTCCTCTGGTAAAAACATCCCGGGCTTTTGACTAACACAAAAAAATTCATGTTCAGGGTGAGCCTTGCAAAACTGTTCAAACATTGTTGTATTCGAAGGCATTACAGAGATTATAAAAGTTTTTTCATCAAAGACATTTGAATTTGTGCTGTAAAAAACTATCCGCATATTATTTATCCACAAACAGCGTGAACTGCTTTATTAAATTCATTTTCCTCTTCTTTTGTAAGAGGCTCTTTTGCATACAAAGCCTGTTCAAAAAGAAGTCCTGCAATATCGGCATTTGGATTTTTAAACAGGGCAGTATATTCTGCAGGTGCTAGATTTTTTGCATATTCAATATCATGTTCTTCGCCCCAGTCTATGAGCTTTACGAATACTTTTGTAAGACGGTCCAGCTCGGCTCGTTTTTCCTTTGATTTTTTTGATTTACTTAAAAGCTCTTCCATTTCGTCCATAAAATAGCGGGATTTTTCGCTCATTACAGGAGAATGCTTTAATCGAGGGCGGAATATGTTTTTGAAGAAGGATTTTAAGTTCACAAAAAATCTTTTAAAAACTCCCTTTAAGTCTGTATTACGTAAAAGAGTCTGAAGTTTTTTAGTAACAATAGGCTTTAAGAAGAACCATGCTACAAAAACAACCATGAAAATACCGCAGATAATTGGAAAGAGATCATTTCTTTGTTTGGTAGATTCACTCATTGCGTCCTGAATAGCCCTGATTTCCAGAAGGCGCTTTTCATATTCAGAAAGCTCAGGCTCTGGAACTACAGGAACTGGATCTGCAACATCCTTGCCTTTGAAAAGCTTGAAAAAGTATAAAAGGTAATAAAGCTTGAGCGGAGAATGATTTGAAGAAACAAGCAGGCCTGCCGCAAAACAAATTGCAAATATAATTATACATGTCCCAATTGTTTTGAACCTGAAATCAAAAACATTTGCAAAGCCATTTGATGCAAAAGCGGCTTCACGAACATAATATGCATACAAAAAGAAATGAACGCCAGCGCAAACAAAATATGTCAAAAACAAACTGATTGTAAACAAAGAAATTTTTGTTTCTGACGCAATACAAATACAAGCAAACAGCGAAAGAATTGCTCCAAGCACTACAAATAAAGTTCTGTTTGATCTGTAGCC
>JBGVAV010000108.1:0-19812 GCA_045224915.1 Treponema sp. | reverse complement strand
TCTATTTAAATTTTTTCCACCCATGCAGAAATTCTACTGGATTTCTAAATTTTTAAATAGAGTCTTCCTTAAGTTGATGATGTTGGGCATTGCCCGGTTTTTTTTATAAGTACTTAACTAGTTCGTTGCGCACGCTATCAAGTCTGGAGTCACTAAGGCCAAAGTTCATTTCTTTGTAGCTCCAGGCGGCACGACCAACACCGTGTTTATTATAAACTTCTGAAATCAGGCGGAACCATTCTACAGTATCTTCGACAGTTGCATTTTCAATTACACCATATTCTCCACAGTAAAGATAAGCGCCTCTTTCTTCTGCAACAGCAATTGCCTGTGCAAAGTTGTTTTCAAAATAGGCTAAATCAAGTTTTGCCTTCTGGTCATACATATTAAAGAAATTGCCTACCATACCGCAATATTTTTCGGTGTTCTTTGTATAATCTTCGTAAGTTGATTTTAAAGGCATGCGGAATTTTGTATCCATTAAATCCAGCCAGCCGGCACCCTGATGGGTAAATACAAGCGGGTCATAGCAGTGGAAATTGTAAACAATATTTTCGTCATATGGAGGGTCCAGATCTTTTACTGCTGCAAGAGAGTTGTTCCAGTAACTTCCAACAAGGATTTTTGTAGTTGGAGCAATGGCACGTATACGCTCAATACAGGTGCGGGCAATTGCGTTCCAGGTTTTGCAGAAAGCCTGATCTGTAACTTCGTTTAAAAGTTCAAAACAAATTTCATTTTTTGTGCCGTCAAAAAAGTGTGTGTAACGGCGGGCAAGCTCTTCCCAGATTTTATAAAATCTTTCCTGGTATTCAGGGCTGTCAAAAAATCCTGTTTCGTTTTCACCCTTATCAAAGCTAAAGCCTGCAGTTTTGTGCAGATCAAGAATCATGTTAAGATTGTATTTTTTGCACCATTCAAGGGCCTGTGTGATTCTTGCAAAGCCTGCTTCAATCCATTTTTCATCTGCAGTTTGAAAAAGATTATAATCAACAGGAAGACGAACGTGATCCAGTCCCCATTCGCTTATAGTTTTAATGTCGTTTTCTTTTATAAAATTGTTGTAGCGGTCTTCGGAATAATCGCACTGACTAAACCATCCGCCTAAATTTACTCCGTGCATAAAGCCGTCAAATCTTTTCATAGTAACCTCACTATAAAATAAAGTATGAGACATAATAGCATTATTTTTAAATTTAAAAACAGAATGAAACTATATAAATGTAGTTAAAATATTGCACAAAAACGATTAATCTGCGCGTGGTTTGTGGCAGTTTGAGCAGCCGATAATGTGAACGTGTTTTTTACCAACAGCCTTATTAAAAAGCCGTGCGGTTAGTGCCTGGTCTGCTGCAATTGCTTTATGACAAACCGGGCAAACTCTGGCAACTCCAGGCTCGCATTTAGGATAGCAATGCGGGCAGCCTTGAATTGTCATGAGCTGATCTGGAACCTTCATTGGGCGATACACCTTTGAAATGAGCTGTTCGCCCACAAAAAGTTCACTCTGGCATACAGGACATTTTACAGGCTGCATATTGCTTTGTTTGCTTGCGCGGGCGGCCTGACGCTTTTTGTTGTTTGACCATACTGCAAGCAATCCTGCAAGAAGAGCAATTATAACTACCGAAAAAAATCCTATAGCCAGATAATCCATAAATAATCCTTAAAAATTAATCTTCTGGTTTGAGCGAAACGCAGATGTATTTACCTGTATCAAGGTATTTGTTTGCCTGTTCCTTAAGATAATCTGCTGTTATGAATTTGAAACCAAAGGTATCATCATAAGCAGCTTCGAGCGGCATATACTTGAATACTAAGATTGCTCCAAGCTGTTGAACCCACCAGTCAGAATTATTCTGATTTGCTTCAAAGTTTCTGCGGTAAGTTTCGCGGAGCTTATCAACATCACTCTGGGCAGGAGCTTCTTTTTTAAGGTTATCAAGAGCCTTTATAATTTCTGCAATTAATTCTTCTTCTCTTGCAGGTTCGCATCCAAACTCAATTTGAATCTGGAAGTTTCTTTCAGGATAACCATCAATTCCGCCATATACTCCAACACCATAAGTTCCACTCTTATCTTCGCGGATAATTTCGCGCAGCTTAATTTCAATTAAAGAACGAAGCTGCTCCATAAGCTGAATATCTTTGTATGTTTCATTAACGTCTGCAGCTGGTGGCAGTCTTCCTCCAAAGCAGATATAAACAAGACCTTTATCTTCCTTTCCTTTTTTTACAACTTCTTTTGTAATTTTAGAAATGATTTTATATTTTTCGTGAACGGCCTGTTCTTCCAATGGCTTGTCTACAGGAATTGTTCCAATATAGTACTGACACAATTCAAGAACCTTTTCTTCATCAACATCACCGCTTATTACAAAACTAAAATCAGAAACATTACCAAAGCGTTCTTTGAAAATTCTTTCGGCTTTTGCAGCATCAAGCATTCCAACAAATTCAGGACTGATTGCTGTATGGCGGATAGATTTTCCATAAAGAAGTTCCCGTACTCTTGAGACCATAACATCAGCCGGTTGAACGTTGTAAGCTAAAGCACGCTGCTGCATATTTTGCATAACAAAGTTCCAGCCCTGTTCTGTAAACTGAGGTTTTGTCATAAACATGTTTATAATTTGAAGAAGGTCTTCAAAATTATCAGGAGTAGAATTTCCCGAAATGCATTCGTCTGTATCATTAATAGAAATGTCAAAGCCAAGCGCTTTTGTAGAAATATATTTCTGGAACTGACTTATATCCATTCCGCCAATTCCTGAATAGAAAGCATAAAGCGGACTGAGTATACATGAAGGATATTCGCTGTCATCAACAAGCGAAGCACCACCGTTACTCAAACCAGAAATCACAATTTTTCCTTTATCAAGTTCGTTCTTTCTGATTATGATTCTGGCTCCATTTTCAAGAACATATTCAGTTGTCTTTAAGGCTTCAATTTTGTTAGTTGAAACTACCGCAGCTTTTTTTGCAGGACGAGCCATAAGATCGCCTTCTATAGCATTGTCCTCATAAGCCTCTAATTCTGCAGCGCTTTTGTAATTTTCCCAGAAAGAAATAAATTCTTCTTTTGTAGGAATTTCGGCTGCAACTGGTTCCTGTGTATAAATCATACACAAGGTTCCGCGGCCTTCAAAAAGATCAGTTGCTCTGGCATTAACTTCATCAAGTGTAATTGAGTTTATGATTGAACGTGCAATTTCTATATAATCATCATCAGCAACTACAATGTCTCCACGAAGGAAGTAATGGCAAAGACTGTCTACTCTTTCTGTAGAGGTAGTTGCAGGACTTTGTTCATACCACTGATTTTCGTTAGTAAGAAGAGATTCTTTTGCGCGTGTAAATTCTGATTCTGTAACTCCATGAAGTAAAAGTCTGTCTGTTTCATCAAGCATTGTCTGGAAGGCCTGTGCAAAGCAACCTTCTTTTGGAACAAAATAATAACCGCTGAAGGCTGTAGAATTTGTTTCGTTATAACGAACAGCTTTTGCACCAAGCCATGGAGACTCAGGAACGGATGTAATTTCATAAAGTCTTGAATTAAAAATGTCGTTTACAAGATTTGTAAGATATGTTCGGCGAAGATCTCCCTGAGTTACGCAAGGCTTATTGTCTTCATCCTGTGAAATAATCTGAACTTGTGTGAAAGTCAGTTCTGGGTCTGCAAAAATAATAAGGTCCTTTTGGGTTTGTACAGGCACAGTTCCTCTAGCAAGAGTATGTTTTTCTTCTGCAGCAGGAATAGTTCCCATAGAATTTTTAATGAGCCATTCTGCAACCTTTGGATCTACAACACCAGAAATAACAACTGCCATGTTCTGTGGCTGATACCATTTTTTATAAAAGTTCACAACTTCGTCGCGTGTGATATTTTGAATTACCTCTGGTTTTCCAATTGGAAGTCTGTCTACAAAAGGAGAGTCTTTAAGCTCAAACGGTAAAACTGCATCTACAAGGCGTCCGTTTAAACCAAGACGTCCGCGCCATTCTTCAAGAACAACGCCTCGTTCCTTATCAAGCTCTTCTGGATCAAAGGTAACGGCACTTGCCCAGTCATGAAAAATGAGAAGTGCTTTTTCAAGGTAGTCCGGATTGTCTGCAGGAACTTCGAGTTTATAAACTGTTTCTTCAAAGCTTGTGTAGGCATTAACTTCGGCACCAAAGTCCATACCAATTGATTCTGCATAATCAATAAGAGAGTTCTTTTCAAAATGCTCAGTTCCGTTAAAACACATGTGTTCAATAAAATGAGCAACACCACATTCATTTTCGGCTTCGGCAATAGAACCAACCTTTACGGCAAGCCTTAATGAAATTCTATTTAAAGGATTTGCATTTTGCAAAATGTAATAACTCATTCCGTTATCAAGTTGTCCGCTTAGAACATCCTGATTAAATTGAAGTGGAATGTCTTTTGAGTTATTTTTGGTTGAGCTACAACCAGTAAGCAGCACGGTTAAGGCAAAAGCCACCGCAATTAGGGATTTAAACTTTTTCATACATACTCCAAGAGATTATCGAGTCGAGCCCGATAATGACATATTAATAGTATATTAAAATATAAATCTCTTATTTGTACAATAACCAAAAAGTATGTTATAATTGACCTTATGGCACAGATTATTCCAATTGCAAGTGGAAAGGGTGGTGTGGGAAAAAGCCTCCTTTCTGCCAATTTAGCTATCGCACTGGGACAGCAGGGTAAAAGGGTCGTTCTTGTAGACCTTGACCTTGGCGCGTCAAATCTTCATCTTGTTATCGGTCAGCATCCGGGCGCTGCAAGTCTTGGTTCATGGTTTACAGAAAAAACTATGTTCAAGGATATTATTCAGCCTACTGATTATCAGAATGTAAGTTTTGTTGCAGGCGACAGTCAGATTCCAGATTTAACTTCGCTTAAGCATACTCAGAAAATCAAGCTTATCCGCAACTTAAAAAATATTGATACCGATTACCTTATTCTTGATTTGGGTGCCGGTACACATCAGTTTATTCTTGATATGTTCCTACTTTCGCCTCAGGGAATTGTTGTTTCGGCTCCTGCAGTTACAGCAACTTTAAATGGATATCTGTTCCTTAAAAATGCGGTTTTCCGTTTGCTTTATACAACCTTCAAAAAGAATACTCCGGGCCGTGAACTGCTCGATAATCTTAAAAAAGATTCTGCCAGCATGCAGAAGCTTTATATCCCTCAGCTTGTTCAGGCTCTTGGAAAAGCAGACCCTCAGACAACACAGCTTTTTATAAACAGAATGCAGCAGTTCCGTCCACGGCTTGTTATGAATATGATTGAAAATCCGGCTGATGCTAATAAAGCTCAGAGAATTAAAACATCATGTAATCAGTACCTTGGACTTGATATCGACTTCCTTGGACTTATGTACCGCGATATGCTTCAAGACAAGGCACTTTCTTCTCAGTTGCCACTTGTTGTTTATAAGCCTCAGTCTGTGCTTGGTCAGGCAATCTACAGAATTGCAGACAAAGTTATTGAAACACCACCTCGCTTTTTTGACGGTGACTTTGATCCAGAAAACTTCAACTCAGATACATTTATTAATGCAGAAGAAGAAGCAAACAGCGACTATGACTTTAAGCTTTCGGGCATAGAAGATTTAGTCGGTGGTGGAGAGCTTACTATCGGCGAACTTGCAGAAATGATTAAAACCCAGCAGTTTGATTTGATTCAGTTGAAAAAGGAAAATCAGCTGCTTAAGTCTAAATTGATTAAGGCAGCTCAGCAGGGTTTCAAAATTTAGAGGTAAAAAATGTTTTTATACATAAACTATCCTTCATGGATTCACCCGCAGATTTTTCCAGGGGTAAAATTTCTTGGTCTTTTACGATGGTACGGGCTCATGTATGTTTTTGCTTTTGGAACTGCATACTATCTGCTCAAGAAAATTGCAAAAGAAGGAATGCTCAACGGGCCAAATACACTTGGAAAACAATATACAATCACCGAAGACGATTTATTAAGCTTTTTGGGAACAGGTATTTTGTTCTTATTGCTTGGTGCACGAATAGGCTCAACACTCATCTACAATCGAACGGGATATTATCTTCACAAACCATGGCTCATATTCTGGCCATTTGACGAAAACGGAACATATACAGGCTTTGCTGGAATGTCATATCACGGTGGTTTTGTTGGCGGTCTTTTAGGAATGATAATCTGGTGTAAAATCCACAAGCAGCCAATGGCACGCTGGATAGATGCAATGGTTTGCTGTATTCCTTTGGGCTACACCTTTGGACGCCTTGGAAACTTTATGAACGGCGAGCTTTTTGGACGAGTTACAACTATGCCTTGGGGAATTGTTTTCCCTGCTGCAGACGGTTTTTCTTCTTCGCTCGAATGGGTTCAGGCCTTTGCCGCAAAAATCGGTATGGATATTTCTTCTGCAAGAATCGTAAATCTTCCGCGTCATCCAAGTCAGCTGTATGAAGCATTTTTTGAAGGAATAGTTCTCTGGACAATAATATGGCTTTGCCGTAAACATAAAAAGTTTGATGGAATGCTTGCCTGCATTTACACAGCAGGTTATGGAGTTTTCCGCTTTTTTATTGAATATTTCCGTGAACCAGATGAAGAATTAGGTTTTATTATTGGCGATAAATCTGCAAATATCTACGAAAATTCTTCGCTGGCTAATTTTTCTACCGGACAGTTATTATGCTTCCTCATGATTCTGGGTGGAATAATTGCAGCGGTGACTTTGTATTTTATATCAAAGAAAAAGACAAATTCTGCCGATAATAAGAAAAGATAACTATAACTTGAGGTGTCTTTATGAAGAAAACAGAGATTTCTCTTTTAATTTGCGCTTTTTTTACAGCAGTTTTGTTGTGTAGCTGTAATTTTAATCTTTCTGATAAGAAATATCTTGAAAGACCTGATGTTTATATAAAAGATGGATATTTTGACATTAGAGGTGCATACATCAGTTCACAAACTAAATGTATAACAATCTATCGTCAGGATGTTACAGATAGAGAAGACTCAGAAATTGAGCGCGTTGCAATTATTTATCCTGATGGTGCAGAAGAAAAAGAAAATCAGACTTTTTCGCATGAAGATCGTATGGTTGTTGTAAATGAACTGTATCGCTATTATCTGCGTTTTACAGATATAAATGGTGTTCGAAACAGGACCGAATGGTCTGAACCAAAAAAGCTTGCAAGTGGTGGAGTAGATAATCATTCTCTTCTTTGCTATGACACTCATAATTTAAGATATACATATTATCCGGATACTATGGTTATTAAGCTTCGCACCGGAGATTTTGATGCCCCAGCTGCTTCTGCAATTACTGATATTGCCAAGTATAATGCTTCACTTGTTTTCCAGTATGATGATGTTATTCAAACCTTTGAAATTGATGATACAACAGATGTAAATCTTAAAGCACTTTTGCCAAATGATTTTCTTTACAAAGACATAACTCTTCTTGGAATTGTTGGTCAGAAAACTGTTTACAACTCAAAGGATACAAACGTTAAAGAACGTATTATGTGGACACCGCTTTCCCCTGTGGCAATTGAAAACGAAGCTGGAAATAAACTTGATACAATCAAACTTGAGCCAAAATATGGACAGGAAGGAACAGATTATTCGTTAGTAAGCGATAACGAAGAATAAAAGGAAGCTCAAAAAGTAATGAATACATTAGTTGCCCTTTGTGCCGTTGGTGCAGAAAAAATTTTAGGTAATGAAATTAAACATCTCGGCTATAAACTGGAATCAAATGCTCCAGGAAGGGTAAGTTTTTTTGGCGACGATGATGCCTTGTTCCGTGCAAATCTTTGTCTTAGAACTGCAGACCGTGTTTACCTTCAGCTTGCGAAATATAATGCGTTTAATTTTGATGAGCTTTATGACGGTGCTTATGCAATAGACTGGCAGGATTTTATTAACAAAGATTCGCGCATTGTTGTAGATAAAGTTAGAACTTATAAATCAAAGCTTAATTCAGAGCATTCAATTCAGGGAATGGTTCATAAAGCAATTTATTCTAAATGCGGTGATGTCTGGCACATGAACTCAATGCCCGAAACTGGCCAACAAAGTGATATCCGCGTTTACCTTGATGAAAATACTGCACTGATTTTACTGGACCTTTCGGGGCTGCCACTTCACAAACGTGGTTACCGCACCGATGGAGGAATTGCTCCTTTGCGCGAAACTCTTGCTGCAACCTTGCTTCAGGAAATGATGTGGAGACGAAAAACTCCTTTACATGATCCTTTCTGCGGTTCGGGTACAATTGCTATTGAAGCAACTCTTTATGCTTTTAATGTTGCTCCAGGTTTTGGAAGACGTTTTGCTATAGAAAATCTTCCCTTTTATAATGCAGATAGAGCAGCCGCAATTCGTGAACAGGAAGCAAAAGAGATTCGTACAGATGTAGAAGTTAGAATTACAGGCAGCGACATAGATGCACAGGCTGTTGAGCGTGCCAAAAAGAATGCTGAATATGCCTGTGTAATGGCCGGACGCGCCCTTAAGTCTATAGGCATTAGCGCACATATTCCTCGCCCAGATTTTATTCAGAGTGATTTTGCAGATCTTGAAGCACCGTATGATTCAGGTCTGCTTTTGTGTAATCCTCCTTATGGTGAACGCCTTGGTGACGAAGAACAGGCCGCAGACCTTTATAAAAAAATGGGTAGCCTTTGGGATGATTTTCCAGGCTGGGACTTGGGTATAATAACTTCGCATGAAGGCTTTATGGAAAGTTTTGGACATAAAACAGGCAGCATAAAAGCTTTGAAGGCTGGAAATTTGGATACAAAGCTTTATATTTATAAAAGATAATCGGAGACAAAAATGGCAATTGTAGTTGAACACGACAAACGACGACACGACATCCTTGAACGTTCTTTGGACGTTTTTGCCAAAGAAGGCTACGAGGATACTACCTTTCAAAAAATTGCAGACAGCTGCGGTATAACAAGAACAACACTCTATATTTATTTTGATAATAAAAAAGAAATTTTCGTAGGAAGCCTTAAGCAGATTCTTATTGCAATGGAGCTTGATCTTAATGCAATAATTGATGATGAAAGTCTTAGCGCCCACGATGCACTTTATAAAATGGCAATGCTCATAATTGATTACTGTGAGCAGAACCTTAAGCTTTTTAATGTTCTTCATTCATATTTGATCGGGCTCAAAAAAGCAAATGAAGATCCTCAGGAGAAAATCCACCGTAGAATAATCAGACTTCGCCATCTTTTGAGCACAGTAATTATTCGCGGTATAAAGTCTGGGGAATTCAAAAAAGATTTGAATGTACATTCTGTTGTTGAACTTATTTATATTCTTGTTGAATCTTCCATTTTCCGTATTGCAGTTCTTGAAGCAAAGGATTTATCTGAAGTAAGAAAAGCCGTTGCGCCTGCAATAGACGGACTTGTTCAGTAGGAGCGTATTATGCAGAAATTCATTCTGGCATTAGACCAGGGCACAACCTCAAGCCGTGCGGTTGTCTTCAACAAAAACGTAGAAAAAATTGCAGTTGCACAGCGCGAGTTTCAGCAGTATTTTCCAAAGCCAGGTTGGGTAGAGCATAATCCCGAAGATATTTTTATAAGTCAGCTTTCTGTAATGAAAGAGGCTGTTATGAAGGCAGACCTTAGCCCAGAGCAGATAGAAGCTGTTGGTATTACAAATCAGCGTGAAACAGTAATCCTTTGGGATAAGAACACAGGAAAGCCTGTTTACAACGCAATTGTATGGCAGTGTCGCCGTACTGCTGATATTGCCGACAAGCTCATTGCAGATGGAAATGGTGATATGATTCAGGCTAAAACAGGCCTGCTCCCAGATGCATACTTTAGCGGTACAAAAATCAAATGGATTTTAGATAATGTCCCGGGCGTTCGTGTACGTGCAGAAAAAGGCGAAATCCTTGCAGGAACAGTAGATACCTGGCTTACCTGGCGTTTGAGCGGCCGTAAAGCCCACGTAACAGATTATACAAACGCAAGCCGCACAATGCTTTTTAATATTCATACATTGGAGTGGGACGAAGATCTGTTGGGCCTTTTAGACATCCCTCGCTGCATTTTACCCCAAGTAAAAGATTCCAGCGCAATATATGCCACTACAGATAAATCTATCTGTGGTTTTGAAGCTCCAATTGCTTCGATGATTGGAGACCAGCAGGCAGCACTTTTTGGACAGGCCTGCTTCAACAAAGGCGATGTAAAATCTACCTACGGAACCGGATGTTTTATGCTCATGAACACAGGCGACACACCTGTAGATTCCCGCCACAAGCTTCTTACAACTATTGCCCTTGGATTAAACGGAAAAATTGAATATGCCCTTGAAGGAAGCGTTTTCATTGGTGGTGCGCTTATTAAATGGCTGCGAGACCAGCTTGGCATTATAAATACCGCAAATGATGTAAATGTGCTTGCCGCTTCTGTTCCGGATTCTGACGGGGTAATAATTGTACCGGCTTTTACTGGTCTTGGTGCTCCATACTGGGATTCATACGCCCGCGGAACAATTGTAGGCCTTACACGCGGTGCTAATAAAGCCCATATCTGCCGTGCCGCACTCGAAGCAATTGCCTTTCAGGTAAAAGACGAGCTTGACTGCATGAAAGAAGATTCCGGCATAGAAATTGCAAGTCTCAAGGTTGATGGTGGAGCATGTGTAAGTAATCTTATGATGCAGTTCCAGGCCGATATTTTGAATACATCAGTTTACCGCCCCGAAAACACAGAAACAACAGTTACAGGTGCCGCCTTCCTTGCAGGACTTGCCACAGGCTATTGGAGCTCCAAAGACGAAATCAAAAAAGTCTGGAAAATCAACGCCATTTTTGAACCGAACATGGACGCCGAAGAAAGAAAAACCCGCTACTCTCAATGGCAGCGGGCTGTTGAACGTTCAAAAGAATGGGATGACTAGAACTTTGCTTTTCTAAGTCTAACTTTCTCTATGTCTTCACAGATGCCGACAATCGAAGAACCGTTAAAAACAAAGCCGCAAGGGTTTGTTTAGGTTCATCGATAGAACGGCACAGAGCCCGATTTATCGGGCGACTCGTTATTTAAAACTTTGCCTTGCGGAGCCTTACTTTTTCAATGTCTTCACAGAAGAGCTCACGTAAATCATTGAGGCCAAGTGCCATCAGTGCCATGCGGTCAATACCAATACCCCAGGCAAGAACAGGACAATCAAGACCCATAGCGCGGGTAACTTCCGGACGGAAAATACCTGAACCACCAAGCTCGAACCATCCAAGAACAGGGTGTTTGATATGAACTTCGATTGAAGGTTCGGTGAACGGGAAGTATCCTGGTACATATTTTACTTCTTCGGCACCTGCAATTTCTGTTGCGAACATCTTGAGCATACCCAAAAGGTCGCGGAGTGTTACGTCGTTACCTGCAATAATACCTTCTGTCTGATAGAAGTCAGAAAGGTGAGTTGCATCTACTTTGTCGTAGCGGAAACAGCGGGCAATACCAAAGTATTTACCAGGAACTTCTGCTTTGTGCAGCTGGTGTGCAGAAAGAACAGTTCCCTGTGAGCGTAAAATAAGGCGGCGTGTGAACTCGTTATCAAAAGTGTAGTTCCAGCCACGGCTTCCTGTGTTTCCACCAGTTTCGTGGGCAGCCTTTACGTTGCTCAAATATGGTTCTTCAATAAATTTTGCGTGAGTAGGATTTTTTATGCGGTATACGTCGTGAATATCGCGTGCAGCATGGAACTGTGGCATGAACAAAGCATCACCGTTCCAGAATTCTGTTTCTACAAGCGGACCATCAAACTCCTGGAAACCAAGAGAACAAAGCTTGTCTTTTACACTTTCAAGGAACTGTACATAAGGATTTGTGCGTCCTGGAATAATACGTGCAGGTGGAACAGCAATATTGTAACCACGGAAGGTTCCGTTTTTCCATTCACCAGTTGTAAGCATTTTTGGTGTAATTTCACCAATTTCGTTACCAGTAATTCCGGCATCTTTAAGAGCGTCTCGAACCTTTTCAAAGCCTTCGCAAAGCTTGAAGAATACAGTTTCGCGTTCAATCATCTTGAATGGAGCATCTGCAGCACCACGCTTTTTAGCAAGGCCGTTCATTGCTTCAATTTCGGCGCCAGTAAGATCGTCCTTGTTAAGAAGTCCACCTTCGGCTTCGCAGGCCTTTTTAATCAAGCCGCTGGTCAAAGTAATACGCTCAGGTAATGCAGCACCGGTATATTCAACCTTCTTTTCTGCATTCATCTTAAGAACGCCTTCTTTTACAAGAGGACCAAAGGCAGAACCAACGTCCTTCTGTTCAAGACCAATGCCTGCAGCAATTTCTGGCATTGTGTGAGCACCGTCACTCTTTAAGTAGTTAACCATGCGCTCTTCTACAGTGCCTGTTTTAGCCATTGAGCGGCCATAATCTGTAATTTCAAAATATGTGTGTGGAGTACGGCGGATTTCTTTAAGAAGCTCCTTTCCGCTAAGCCAAGAGAAGGCCTGGTTTGCATGTCCTTCCTTGTAGTCCAGTTCTTTCTGGAGTTTTTCTGAAGTAAGTTCATCCTGTCCCGAATACTTTAACAAAACCTTAATTTCGAGCGGATGCAGGTTTTTAATAATGTTTTTGATGTCCATTTTGTTTTTCCTGGAAAAAAAATAAGCCGATGCGAAAATCCTTCACACCGGCTTTTATTGTACTATATTTTAGATAAAAGAAGAATACCTTTAGCGGTAAAATTTTACATATGAATTGTACTGTGCCTTACGACGTCCGCGGTCATCTTTAAAGAATTTTTCTTTATCATCTTTAAGATAGCGGTAAACATTGTATTTATGTTCAATACGGAAGTCATCAAGACATTCAAGAACAGCATTCATTGCTTCACCACGATCATAAGTTACATACATGCATTCATAGTAAATACGAACTTCATCATACATTGGAGAATATTCAATTTTAACACTTGCAGAAGTATCTTTTGAATGGAAATCCTTTGGTATGATTATTTCTGTCTTTGTTTTTTCTGCTTCGAATGTTTCTGCATCTGTAATATCATCAGAAGCGCCACGTCCTGTAATACCCTGTGCAAACAGACATGCGCTAAACATCATTGCTGCTGTAAGTAAAAAAATCTTCTTCATATTTGAATCCTCCTGAAATTGTCAAAACTGAGTGTACTCTTCTATTGTACCGCATTCTAGAAAAAAATCAAGATTTATTACATAGCGCCCTGAATCTATTCCTAAAAGCGGAGTTTTTCTAAGTAACACAGCTCCGGTAATTTGCTTTGGTTTGTTTTTTATAAGATTCCTGTAATAGCTGCGCACGGCATTTTTTACGGAATCTACTGCGGCTTCTTTAATTCCCTCAAAACCTTTGGTTAAATCTCCATAACCACGCCCCTGAATTGTAGGATTTTGGATTGAAGCCCAAAGATTGTAGGTTTGAACCTGATGATCTGTCCTTGTAAAGTCAACCCAGCAGTTAAAACGGTTGTTTTCTATCCAGACAGATGAATATTCTATTGTACCTCCATCGTTTTTTTGTCCGTCGGCAAGCTTTTGAACAGGTTCAATTTCAAAATATTCCTCTACTCCTCGTGTTTTATCAGACGGAACATAGGTAAACTTCCAGCCGTAAACAAGGCCTTCTATTAAAAAAGGCACTGTTTCCTTGATTCTGGCAATTGGATAGCTAAATTCCTCTGCATCAACATCAGCAGCCGCTGCCTCGGTACCAGGATAAGCGTCTACTTCGGCCCAGATAGGGAATCGTATATGACGGATTATTGAGGGAGTCTGTGCAAAAAGCTTATTCGCGTCCGAAAAAAGTGTGCTTCCTGCAAAAATCAGAGTAAAAATCAGAAAAATCTTTAGTTTTTGTAAGTATCTTTCCATATTTTTAACGGATTAACTCCCATTCTTATTAAAAAGTAGAGAAGGGCAACAAGAAATCCAAACAGATGCGTAAAATGTGCAACGTTTGAAGAACTAAAGAAGCCGCTTACTACTTCAATAAGCGCAAAAATAAGTACCATTATAGGAGCCGGGATTGGAATTACCCACCACAAATAGATTATTGAGCGTGGGAAACATACAGCATATGCAAAAAGCACTGCATAAACTGCACCGCTTGCGCCTAATAATAATACCCGGTAGTTTCCGGAGAAATAATACAGGATAAATGAAAGAACTGCGCTAAGAATGCCGGTTGTAAAATAAAACAGCAGGAATTCTTTAGAGCCAATTGCTCTTTCAACACCCATACCAAAGAAAAAGAGTCCCAGCATGTTTAACAAAAGGTGTCTGATATTTGCGTGCACAAACATATATGTTACAAACTGCCAGAGCATCTTGTTTCTGATTATATAAACAACGTTGAGCGACAAATAGTACAAAAGATTTGGGAAAAAACTGCACAAAAAATAAATAATAGCGTTTATGAGAATAAGATAAACTGTAGCGTGATAATTCACGTATTTAAAGGGACGGCGGAAAAATGGAGTATTATTCATTGTCGTCTTTAAGCTTGTGAACAGCAGGATCAAAGAAGCTAACCTGGTTTCTACCGTTGTTCTTTGACATATAAAGACCGCTGTCTGCCTGATTTACAAATATATTAGGAAGTTCAACCGGATTTTTTTCTTTATCAAATACCGAAACTCCACCAGAAACTGTTACATGAAGATGCTGATCATTGTAAACAAAATCATATTCTTCTATCTTCTTGCGGATTCTTTCGGCAACTTTCATTGCTTCTTCTTTTTTACCTTTGCGCAAAAGAACAGTAAATTCTTCTCCACCGTAGCGGCTTGCAATATCTGTTTCGCGCAGGCTTGATTTAATGATATTTGCAACAGAAATAAGAACAAAGTCTCCGCATTCATGTCCGTAGGTGTCGTTGAACTTTTTGAAGAAGTCAATATCGAACATAAGAACTGCAATGTTTTCATCTGCCTGGAAGGCCTTGTCTATTGCTTCAGTAAGCTGATTAAAGAAGAAGTACTTTAAGCGCAGGTGGGTCATCATGTCTGTAGAAGACATTTCGAGCAGAGATGCGTTGTTAATTGCAACAGTAGCGAGCGATGCAATTGACATAATCATATTCTGTTCATATTCGGTATATGTTGTTTCTTCTTCAATGGCAATACGTTCCTGCAAAATAAGAATACCACTAAGGTGATTCGATTTTTCAATAAGAGGAACAATAAGTGTTGGCGAAAGCTTTTCGAGCTTTGCAATATTCTTGCTATCCTTTACAAGCTCCTTAAGCTCAGATAAAGAAACCGGGCGTTTAAGCTCAAGCAAAGTAGAACTGATTGGAGAGTTTACAGGAATAGAAAACTTTCGCTCGCCTTTTATGGCCTTGGAAGTTTCAAGATTAAATTCTTTATTTGAAATTGGATCGCGTACAAAAATTTCTGCACCAAGAACATGCATCTGTGCCATACAAATATAGACAATAGATTCCAAAAGCTTGCTGAAGTCTAAAGTAGAACAGAAAGACTTAGCAATATCGAGAAGCTGTTCCAGATCGTAAATGCGCTTTTCGTAATAGGTTGACTGCTCAAGAATTTCTTTATCCTTGGCAAGGTCAAAAGGCTTACGCTGCTGCTTTTCGTTGTGAGAATTTATATTGTCAACGATGGCATCAAAATCCATTTATTGAATATCTCCACTATTAATAATAACATAGTTTTTCATAATTTCAAAAAATATTTTCCAATCCGGGTACTGAATTTCAAGATTATTTGTATTTTCCTTGTTTCTTGACGAAATCATGAGTACTTTTACGTTAGAAATAATCTCGCTCGAAGGTTTTTTAGAGTCTGCGAGCAATTCACCAAGATATTTATAAAGGCTGTGAAGCGTTGAAGTAGTTGATTGCAAAAGCTGATGTGCTTCGTTGTTTGTTGTTACAACCATTTTTTCAAGCTTGCGGTAGAAATCCTTGTCTTTGTGGCTGTCCTGAACATAGCTTTGCATTACGGCAATAGAGTTGCGCTGATCAGTGCCAAAAGAATCTTCAAACTCCTGAAGCTTTGAAGAAGCATTTATTGCCGCATAAACTACTGTAGAAAACGCCGATTTATATGCAGGATTGTTGAAAAAGCCTTCGATTACAAGGTCGTTCAAAAGTCCTTTGATTCCTTCTGTAAGGTTTAAGCGCAGGAAGGTTTTAAGGATTCGCATTGGCAAAATCCACTGGAACTGGAGCGAAATTGTTGGCTGCAGCATGATATTTGATTCTGCGTTGTATCCAAACAAAGTATCGAGCGCTGTATTTTTGAAAAGCTCAGAAACTTCACTTGTAATCTGTTCATCCTGAAGCTCCGATTTAATTCTCTGTTCATCTGCGTCGAATTTTTCCTGGAAAATTGTTGCAAACTCCTGGCGAGGTGAACCTGTATAAGAAGCAACCTCTGGTTCGTAAATGACATTTTGTTTTGCAATGCGAATCAAAGATTTTAATCGGTCTACAGTCAGAACTTTAGAAATTATATAGTTGATTTTCTTTAGAGAAGAAATATAAACATCACTTTCGTTGTTAGAAAGAACAGCGCCTTTTTTGAGCTGTGCAATTGCAACAACCTGGTCGGCAGTAGAAGTTGTAATTCTCATTCCCGAAATCTGATAGTAAAGATCTTCAAGAAGGTTTACTGCTTTTGCAATTGGAATTTCGGAATAGGTTGGGGTGTAGGTAAAATCGCCTGCTTTAAAATTAAGGTCGAATACCTGCAGAATTGGTACAAACATAATGTGACAAAAATCTACAAGCTGGCGAAGAGAAAGAATATCCTTGTCTACGCGGCGGAAGTTTTCGGAATTAAGTTCCTTTATGACTTTTTCGCATTGTGTTCGCTGATGAATATAGATTCTGTCCTCGTTCTGAGGATCATTCATGATTTCTTCTTTACGGGCATCAAAGCTAAGATTTTGGATGATGTCCTGATACTCCTGTGAATAGCCTGTAAGAATTAACTGTGCTTCAAAACGATGCTGACGTGGAATATCGCTTGAACTTACTGTAAGGCTAAAAAGATCATCAAGGAGCTTTGTGTTTTTATAAAGACTGTAAATTGCTTCTGCAAAGTTTGGCTGAAGGTTTCCGTTTTTGTAAATAACAGGATGAACTTCGCGCATTTCGGCATCGAGCTTTTTAAGCTGCTGCTTTTTCTGAACTTCAGGAGAGGAACGTTTAAAAATAGATTCCAAAAAATCGGAAATTGTGTTTATAAAACTCATTTTTTATATTACCGCGGCCACGGATTATCTTCTTATTATAACAGACTTTAGAGTTCGGGGCAACCTTAAGAATGGATACTGTAAGAGTTTCCAATTTCAAGCTGATTTCTATATTTGTTTACTGTTCGGCGGGAGATTTTTATGCCCTGTTTATTCAAAATCTGCGTGAGTTTTTCGTCTGAAAGTGTCTGATTTTGTTCCAGGTTTTCCTGAATGATTTCCACAAGCCGATTTTTCACAGCCTCGGAAGAATCACCAGTGGCCAGGCTGGAAGTAAAGAAATATGATGCCGGAAAAAGTCCAAATTCTGTCTGAATATACCTATTTGATTTTCGTCCTGCAAGTCGTGATACAGTAGATTCGTGGATTCCAATCTGTTGTGCAATTTCTCGTCTTGTGAGCGGGGCAAGATTTCCGGGGCCTTTTTCGAAAAATGCTTTCTGGGCACTTACAATTGCCGAGCCCTGCATAAGAATTGATGATTCGCGGAATTCCAGCATCTTTATAAACTGTGTCGCCTTCTGTGTAGCCTGCTGATTAAATGAAAACTCGGGATCCACGCGAACTTGTGGAAGTGTGTCGTTTGCATAATGAACTTCGTAGTGAAAATCCGGATTCCCTGAGGAAACAATGCCGTGCTTAAAATCATCGGTAATAACTGCGCCGGGAATTTTTTCAACAGAAAGTATTATATCTGGTCTGTCAAAATCGGCTTTTGAAGTATCCGAAATAAAATCTCCCGCAGGATGCATATTTAATGAAGTGACGTATTTTATAGTTTGTGAAATAACTTCTTCATCAAGTTCAATATCATCAAGAGCAATTTTTGTAGCAAATGTCTTTGAATGCCAGTTGTGCAGGTATTCTTTTAATTTTTTTAAAACCTTTTCTGGTTGTGGAGGAGATAAAAGTTCAAGATGTCCGTCTAAAATAAAAAGGGCAAGTGGAGGTGCGTCTCCTGCAATCTTCGCCTGAACAAAAAGACTTTCTTCAATGTTTCGGCAGCAGGTTCCAATAGGATCCATTCGCTGAATGCGGTCAATACATTTTTCAAGCATTTTTTTTGTCTGAACAGGACGCGTTCTATCAAGCAAAGTTTCCGGGGCGTACTTGGAACCATAACAGCCGTTTTCATCAAGATTATTGATTAATTTTACTGATAATTCATATTCATCGGGGCTGAGCTTTGTGAGGTTTAGCTGTTCTTTTAAGTGTTCCTGGAGTGTCTGACCGCGAGCCTCAATAGCATCAAGAGCCTGCTGATTTGAGTCTGAAGCAAGAGTGCCCGAAGAAGAGGTTTGTGAAGAATATTGTTCCCGTGAAGCTTTGAACGGATCATAAACAATTTCAATTGCAGGATTTTCTTCAGCAGCTTTTAAAATTTCATCGCGAAGGTCACTGGATTTCATGGCAAGATAATTTAATGCCTGAATCTGTATTTGAGAAAGCTTTTGAATCTGTTTTTGTGTCTGCTGCTGCGACTGTGTCTGGGCCATTATTTTCCCTCAGGATTTGTTTTGAAGCCAAAACTGTTTGCCTGAATGCGCGAGGTTTTATAATTCAAAACGCTCGTGCCGTTTATGCATAATTGCGAAGAACCGCCGCCGTCAAACTCAAGGGCGTCTGTGCAGCCCATTGCAGCAAAAATCTTACCGCATTGGGGGTAGGTGAGTCCTGTGCTTCGGGCAGGTTCTTCTCCTTCTACAACTAAAAGATACAGCGTTTTTCCATCTTGCGAAATACCTGCACCCGTTCGTGAGTTATATATTTCGTTGTAGGGTAGGAGTTCGCCGTCTATAAGAACTGCAAAAAATCCGCCAAAAACAAAGTCAAATTTTTCTGTACAGTCAGCGGTCTGATTTTTGATAATGTGCGCGATGTAACCGTTACCGTCAGAGGCGTTTGAAAAAGCAATTGCGGCGTAACGGTTGTTAGGAGCGGCTAACTGCGTTCCATTGACAGAGTGCACGCCGATGATTTTTTTATTGCGAAAACGTCCGTCAAAAGGCGAGGCGTTTATTGCGACAGTACAGTTATTGCCCTGTGCAAAATCCTGAGTTTTAAGGCCTGTAAAAGTTCCCGAACCGCTGATTTTTGTGTGTTCATCAGGATAGCAGACAAGTTCAAGATTTTCGTTTGATAAATCAATTCTCACTGCATGATAAATAAGAGGCACCAAAGCATTTTCAAAATCAAAACGGTCTATGCCTTGGGTTACCGGCTGCCATGTAAATTCGCTTGGAATAAAGTCGGAATCGTTTGTAATTTGTGGCGCGGTGGTAAGACTTTTTGTGCTTGTACAAGCGGTAAGCGCCCCCAGAAAGAGCGCCACCACCACAAGCAAAGCACGGAAAATTGAAAATGTAACAGTGCGGATTTTAGAAATCATTTATTACAATGCTGCAATTGATCCAAAGGCGGAATCAGATTGAATTGTTGTCTGTTTGTCTGACTTCAAATCGATTTTGCTGTTTACAGGTTCTTTTGTTTCATAATTAAATCCGGAAATAAACAGAGAATTTTCGTTTACATCCCAGGAATGCAACTGAAGATCCTTGTT